>DVLW01000200.1 GCA_018715285.1 Candidatus Faecivivens stercoripullorum
GCGTTTCAACAACGATATCTTCCGATGTATAAGCGTTGATGTAAGTCGGGATACGGGGAGCATCCAGCAGATGATAGGGGTTGTCAATCGATACCATCATAGTGGGTACATCGTGAATCATCTGGGGAACGGTACCACGTTTACCCGGCCAGGTGATACGGGCAGCACTGTCGGAACCATTGGTTTCGATGTTGCAGAAATAGAGGATAACGTCGTATTTCTTCTTGAATTCCTCGATCTTCATCTTGGCGATGTCTGCATCGGGATCTTCCGGATCATACAGGGTAATGTTGAAGCCCTTTTCTTCCATCTTCTGGACAAACAGCTTGCCGTAATCGCCGCGGGTATTGTGATAACCGGGCTTGTCGCCGATTACAACGACATAAACGTTTTTCTGTTTGTTGACATCCAGCGGCATCAGGTGCTGGGTATCCTTAACCAGCGTGATACCCTTGTCGGCGATTTCCTTTGCCAGTGCACGGCCTTCGCCCTTTTCAAAGATTTCCAGCGCTTCAACCGGCGGTACAAGCGTTCCATTGGCCTTTTTGGTGTGCAGCTGCATCTTTGCCTTCAGACCGAGAATACGTGCCAGCGCGTCATCCAGCCGCTCCAGCGTGAGGATACCGTCTTCGATACCTTTCTTCATGTAGTTGAAGTCTTCTTCCATATCACGGGAGAACAGGAAGATATCCGCGCCGTTTGCAATCGACATCGGGACAGCTTTGCTTCTCGGAACGACTTCAATAAAGCCGCCCATACTGGTTGCGTCGGTAACGATCAGGCCGTTGAATCCCATCTTTCCGCGCAGCAGTTTATTATGCAGGTCAGCGTTAAGCGAACCGGGCAGAATATCCTCATCCTTTACATCCGGGTTATAGAAACGGGAGTAAGAGGGCAGCAGGATATGTGCGCTCATCAGTGTTTCGATACCGTCATCGATCATGCCCTGGTATACTTTACCGTAGCTGTTATCCCAGTCTTCCATGCTCAGCGAGTTGATGGAAGCGAGGAAGTGCTGGTCACGACCGTCAACGCCGTCACCGGGCCAGTGTTTGACACAGGGAATCAGGCCGCCATCCCGCATACCGCGTGCAATGGCACGTGCAAATTTCAGTACATGGTCAGGGTTGGAACCGAAAGAACGGACATTGGTAATCGGGTTGAGCGGGTTATAGTCGATATCGACAACCGGACCGAAGTTCCAGTTGGTACCGACAGCAGCGCATTCTTTCGCGCAGATCAGACCGGTTTTATAAGCAAGCTCAGGGTCGCCGGTTGCGCCGATTTCCATCTGATGGCCGCAGGCGGTACCGTCCATAATCATATTGCTTGCGCCGCGGTCGAGGTCACCGGCAATAAACATCGGGATTTCATAATATTCCTGGAATCCCTTGATTTTTTCACGGATGTCTTTGGAAACAGCGCCGCGCAGCAAAAATCCGCAGGGCTTCAGGTTAATTTTTTCCAGTCTCTCAATCGTTTCTTCAGCCGTTTCATTTGCCGGGCTGTTAAAGAGGAACAGCTGACCGATTTTATCGTTCAGGCCCATTCCTTCGATCGTTTTTTCAACCCAGGCGATCTGTTCGTCGTCCAGATAGAAGGGCTTAGCGCGTAAATCCACTCGTAAACTCACAAAAAACATCCTTTCCGTATAGAAAATGGTTTATAAAGCAATATAATTATAGCATTTTTGACGGTGCAGGTCAATCAGATTCCCTCAACAACTCCAGAAAACGAAAAAAGATATCCAAATTATGACAATTTTTCCGCAAAAAAGCGGAGGGCTGTTTATCGCAGCCCTCCGCCGGGTAAAAGTCGGAATGATTATTTATCCTTATTAGTCGTGATCTTGTTCAGCGCGCCGATTGCAACTGCAATGACCGCCATAACCACGAAAACGCCAGCCATACCCTGTACCAGGATTTTCAGACTGTCCAAAAACAGAGGAAAGTTCATCAGAAAGCTCCTTTCTTTAGCGGGCAACGAGGTTGAGGATCATACCGCCGGCAATAACACTTGCGATCTGACCGCCGACGTTGACACCGGCAGCCTGCATCAGCAGGTAGTTTTCCTTGTCTTCCTTGAGCGCCATCTTGCTGATAACACGGCTGCTCATCGGGAAAGCAGAGATACCACAGGCACCGATCATCGGGTTGATCTTCTTGCCTTCAGGCAGGAAGATGTTGATAACCTTGGCGAAAATAACGCCGCCGAAGGTGTCGAATACGAAAGCGAGCAGGCCCAGACCCATAATCAGCAGGGTACGGGGATTGAGGAACTGGTCAGCCTGCATCTGGCTGGCAATGGTGATACCAAGGAAGATGGTAATCAGGTTTGCCAGGACATTCTGTGCGGTCTGGGACAGAGAGTCCAGAACGCCGCACTCACGCAGCAGGTTGCCGAACATCAGAAATCCGACCAGAGCAACCGAACGGGGAACAACCAGACCGGCAATCAGTGTGACCATGATCGGGAAGAGGATCTTGGTCTGTTTGGAAACGGTCGAAGCGGAATACTTCATATGGATAGTCCGTTCCTTCTTGGTGGTAATTGCACGGATGACCGGCGGCTGAATAATCGGAACCAGCGCCATATAACTGTACGCCGCAACCATGATTGCGCCGGTATACTGGCTGTTGAAATACTGGCTGACGAAGATGGCGGTCGGGCCGTCCGCAGCACCGATAACACCGATTGAAGCAGCGTCCTGGATATTGAATCCGAACAGGCATGCCAGGCTCATAACGGCAAATACACCCAGCTGAGCGGCAGCACCAAAGATCAGCAGATAAGGGCTCTGCAGGAGCGGACCGAAGTCGATCATCGCGCCGATGCCGATGAACAGCAGCAGCGGGAACAGCTCGTTGGCGATACCTGCATCATACAGGACATTCAAAACGCCGATTTCATCTCCCTGGGTAATTGCGCCCGAATTGGGGAGGTTGACCAGGATTGCGCCGAAGCCCATCGGCAGCAGCAGACTGGGCTCCATATCTTTCTTGATAGCAAGATAGATGAGCACGCCGCCGATGATCCACATGATCACCAGTTTGATGTCCAGCTGCAAGAGGTTTCCAAAGATTGCTTGCATTGTTTTGGGTTCATCCTTTCGTATTTGTTGGTGAGTATCCGGCATAACAAAAAAGCAAGACTTATCCGCACATCGTGCAGAAAAGTCTTGCCCATCTAAAGCGGTTGCGGGAAATTGTCCGATACCGGAAACTTCCGTCATGTCGCATACCGCCAGTCGGTTTTTCGTTCGAAAAACGACCGGCTACTCCCTTTTCAATGCCTCTATTATAACATATCCATTTTGGCTCGTCAAACCCATTTATGCAAAAATCTTGATAAAAAGGTCATATTTTTTTTGATAATTAAACCCGTATCTGCATTCACTTACAGATACGGGTTTAACCCAGATATTCAGTTGTTATCTTTTACGGCGGCGGTCATTTTTGCTGTTGGAATAAAAGATCCGTTTGTTTTCATACATCCGTTGATCCATCCGCTGTAAAAAGCTGTCGATATTATCGGTAGATGGTTCAAAGAAGGCACTGCCCATTGACAGGCTGAGCTGATAAGGAAGCGCATTTTTCTTATTTTGCTGTTCGACCCGGACACGGATATGTTCAGTAAGCCTGTCCAGGTCTTCCTTACACCCTACATTGCAGATTACAATAAACTCATCGCCGCCATATCGTACGGCAAAATAATCATGCTCTGCAACATCCAGCAAGCATTGGCCGACAATCTG
>DVLW01000201.1 GCA_018715285.1 Candidatus Faecivivens stercoripullorum
TACCTGCGCCGTAGTTATAACTGGTAATCGGCTGGGCACCCTGGCAGAGTCCCATCATCGGCATTGTCAGTACCGACATACAGGTAACCAGCAGAGAAACAACCGAAACGTAATCATCTCCGCCGTATTTCTGCATCCCGGAAGTAAACACAATCTGAATTGCACTTTCGGTAACATTCATAATAAACGGAGAAAGTCCCAGTGCGATAACCGGCTTTAGAATCTGCCACTGAGGGCGGACATATTCCTTTCTGATGCGAAGGGTGGTCTTTTTTCCAAACAAAAATGTCAGTACCCAGACGGCCGAAGCTGCCTGTGCAATGACCGTCGCAATTGCGGCACCTTTAACACCCATCCCAAACACGAAAATAAACAGCGGGTCGAGTATAATATTGACCACCGCACCGATCAGTGTTGTCCGCATCGATACAGAAGCGAACCCCTGTGCAGTGACAAAGAAATTCATTCCAAGCGAAATCTGGACAAAAAAGGTACCCAACAGGTAGATGGAAAGATAATCCTCTGCATACGGCAGTGTCGCATCTGACGCACCAAATGCCACCAGCAGCGGCGTTTTCACCAGGTAAATTACCGCCATCAATACAGCCGAAATTCCCAACATTGTGACAAAACACTGGGAAAGAATCTTTTCAGCATAATCCTTCCGCTGTTCTCCCAGCTTGATGGAAGCAAGCGGCGCACCGCCCTGTCCGATCAGGTAGGCAAAAGCAGATATAATCATAATCAACGGGAATGCAATACCGACGCCCGCCAGTGCCGTTTTACCGGTTCCCTCCATCCGGCCAATGTACATCCGGTCAACGATGTTATAAAGCGCATTGATAATCTGTGCCGTAATACAGGGCAGCGCCATTTTAAACAGCAGCCGGCCTATTGGCGCACTGGCCAGTTCATTTTCCCTTGTTTCTGTCTGTGACATTCAATTGGTCAATCCTTTCCTGAAGACTCCACCCGGTCCTCATCCGCAAACCGGATACCAGCCGCTTCCAGCTGACGGCGGCAGGCATCCCGAGTGAGCATTCCATTTCCGGTGTTGTACTTAAAATAATTTCCCAGCTGCTGGGTACGCCCGGTACGAATCAGCGGTGCAATCGACGAGTCAATCCGCATGACCTCAAACAGCGGAACCCGGATTTTACTGCCATCCGGCGCAAAAGCATCCACCATTTCCTGCGAAACTACAGCCTTTAATACCATCGACAGCTGCATCCTGATCTGCTGCTGCTGAAGAGGCGGAAATACGTCGATAATACGGTCAACTGTATTGGCGACATCCAGTGTATGCAGCGTCGACAATACCAGCTGGCCAGTTTCAGCCGCGGTAACAGCCGTCTGAATCGTCTCAAAGTCCCGCATTTCGCCGACCAGAATGACATTCGGAGCCTGACGCAAAACCGCTTTAAGAGCCGAAGCAAACGTCTCGGTATCATGTTCCACCTCTCGCTGAGAGATGACGCTGTACCCATGCTTATAGATATACTCGATCGGGTCTTCAACGGTGATAATATGTCCACTTCGGGAAGGATCATGGTTAATCTGGTCGATCAGATGGGCAAGGGTTGTGGATTTACCACTTCCGGCCTGACCAGTGACCAGTATCAGTCCCTGCTGCAACCGTGCAAGATCTGTCACCTGAGGTGGATAATGCATTCTGGAAAAATCCGGCAGGCCAAAGGGGAATACCCGCAGGGTACAAGCCAGCGAACCTCTCTGACGATAGGCATTGCAGCGAAATCTTCCGATATTGGCAAGAGAAAATGAAAAGTCATCATCACCCAGCGTAATCAGCGCCTGTTCATGCCGTGCCCGCTCCTGAGCCGCGGCAGGAGCAGAAAAGGCAATCCGATAGATTGCCCGTACCAGTTTTTCCGCATCGCGGAACGAAACACAGCCGTTTTCCTCTTTCTGAATACGTTCCCGCTGAAAGGTTTCGGCATCCTTTCGGGAGTCATCAATCATATTGTGGTCATCTGGTTTTCCATCGCCATAAGGCCATTCCAGACGGCCGTGGTACTTAAAAGCAATACCGGCATTCGCCACGATAAAGATATCCGATGCAGATGATTTCCTTTTCGTCTGCGCATCGTCATCCGACCCATCCTGTCCGTTTACCGGTTCATATACCGCTTTACGCAGCGTCTCACGGATAAAATTTTCTACCGCGGAATCATCTGTCAGCAGTTTTGAAATATTCACAGACAATCCCTCCCTGTATTTCTTATCATACACTGTAATTTTTCAATTTCCATCCCAGATATAAATACCCTCTTCTTCCCAAACTGCGGTACTTTCCGTCCGGCGCTGTGTCTGAGAAAGCTGCAACGTTCCGTCGATTTCGATTAGCTGCAATAAAATCCGCAGCTGTCTTGTGTCATCAATTGGAACCGTACAGGTCAGCTGATATCCTACTCCCGATTCTGACGGCTCCCAGCTGATATTTGCTTCCGAAGTTTCCGGCAGATTCTCAAAAAAACTTTCCGCCGAATCATGTTCTTCCGCCAGCGTGTATAGCTGAAATACCAGTTGCTGAGCGGCTGCATCTGCCGCATAATAATCCTCCGCAGACAAAACCGTTTTTTCCGTCAGGCGTGCCTCAGCAACCGCCGTCGAATAGGACAAGACCGAAAATGCCGTCAGCAAAAGAACAATCAATACCATTAAAACCGACAACATTCCCGTTCCGATTCCGCCAAATGCACTTTTTTTGCCGGACATCTGTGCCGTACCACCGTTTTCCTGCGGCAAAACAACCGGCTGTCTCATTGTGCATCCACCTCCCGTTCTATCCGCCGGGTGGACAAGACAGGCAGCAACTGCCGGTCATTTTCCAGATCATCTGTCGTCACCGACAGCAGGTACAGATTTCCCGCCTGAGAAGTCTGTTCCAGTTCACAGGATACCGTAACGCAGTAGCGAGCCTCCTGATCGCTCTCAAGCGGCTGCCACGCGGCATCATACCAGTATACCGTCTGCGGCTCCATATCCTGTACAAGAGCGGTCTCAAGTGCAGACTGTGCCGCAATCAGTGCCCGATTTTTGGCGACATTTTCATCCGATTTCAGCCTTGCCGCCACAAAAACCTGGAGCAAAACCGCCGCCGCAAGCGAGAAGAAAAGGGTTACCAGCAGCATTTCGATGATAAATGTATATCCGCCCGATTTGGCCATTGCCTCAGCCTCCCTTATGAAAAGGATTTAATGGTCAGTCTGTCCGCAGACAGGCACTTGCTATAAAAGGCTGACTGTCATCTCCGCAGTCAAAAGCATATTGAATCAGGTTTTCTTCCTTCCAGACATAAAAAGATTCCACCTGCGTGATTTTTTCTCCGTCCTGAGGATGGAATTCCGTCATATCCCAGAGAAAACTCTCTCTCAGCCAGCCATCGTACACATATATACGGGTATAATACCGGTCACCGCCATAATAGTCGGTCAAAATCAGCATATCACCTTCTGTCCTGGAAACAACCTCACCAAAATATCCATCGCTGCCTTCCAGCTGTCCAACCAGTATCGCCCCGGCACTTTCATTTCCCCGCAGCCGGTTTGCCAGATAAGCATAACTGCTGCGCAGGGTACTGTTATACTCCATGCCGTCCGAAACACTTTTATATACATTGGCGCCTGATACTGTGACCAGTGCGGATGCGATCAGAAAAAAGCCAAAAAGCACCAGCACAACCAGCATCGTCAGTGAACTCTGACCATAAGCTGCAAGGCTGCCCGATTTCTGTTTCAAAGCCATCCCTCCGCCTGTCAAAACGCATCTTCACCACGAATACCGACAATTACTGTCGGCAGGATATTGTCACCGATGGCCTGATATTCAATCGAAAACTTCTCGGTATCAACACTCAGCCCATAATGCTCGACCAGATAATCCATCTTCTGCGGGTATACCCCTTCAATCGAGTAACAGCTGACAGCGGCACGGCGAATCGCATCTTCGGTAGCCTGCCGCTGCTGTTCAATTGTGCTGCGTCCGGCACTGAGTGAAAAGAGTACAGCACCCTGTAACAATGCTGCAATAATTGCGAGTACTCCGATAATTTTTCCGGCCTGTACCAGTCTTTTCCGGACAGGAATATGATACAGATGCATAATCCCTCTCCTTATCCGATCGCGGCCATAATTCCCGAAAGCGGCAGAATAACCGACAGCAGAATACTTCCGATCAATACAGCAGTAATTGCAATCATAATCGGTTCAATAAGCGAAACTGCCTTTGCAACATCTGTTTCTGCCTTATCCATCCCGGTTTCAGCAATATACTTCAAAACCGTATCCAGACTTCCCAGCTGCACGCCGCTTTGAATCATCCGGCACTCGGTTGCATTCCACAAACCGCTTTCCGCCAGTGCATCGCTGAGAGAAACTTCCTGAGAGAAATCCGGTGATGATGTTTTCCGGCCGCTTTTTTCACCCGTCAGCAGTTTTCTGCATTTTTCCAAACCAGCTGCTGCTCCCGGATCGGGCAGGCTTTGGGAGATTTTCCGCAGGCTTTCTTCCACGTCATATCCTGCCTGCAGCATCATTGCCAGGCTGTCGGCCGCACGGGCAGAAGATAACTGGCGGCTGATTCTGCGAAAGAAAGGCAGATGCCCCCAGACTGTTCCCAGTATTTTTTCACCCCATGCCGTCCGTTTCAATAACCAGATACCTGCACCGGCAGCCAGCAGCAATACAGCCAATACCGCAACCACATCCGCACAGATACTCCCAAGTGCAATCGAAGCGGCTGCCGCATCCGACAAGCCACTTCCCAAACTCTCATAAATTCTTGCAAAAACCGGGAAAACTTCTCTGGTCAGAATCCCAAGAATGACAGCCATCATGCAAAGGGTCAACACTGGATAGGTCAATGCTGCACGGATTTCCGCCGAAACCTCTCCACTGCGCCGGTAATGAGCGGCCAGCGCATGCATAACCTCTTCCAGAGAACCGGATTCTTCGCCGATATGAACCATCCCGATAAAGTCAGGCGGAAAAGCGCCTGTATGCTGCATAGCCTCACTGATGGAACAGCCATGCTGCATATCCTGATACAGTCTGCCAAAAAGGGTACGGGGACGCTTGGCCTTTTTATCGGTACGCCGATAAGCGCTCTGTTCCTGCGCTGCACGGGAAGCAATACCATCATAAATGGTCATTCCTGATTGAAGCATCATACCCATTTCCGTACAAAAAAAGCTGAGTTCCTGTGCCGGAAGTGTTTTTTTGGAAAAGAAAACCGATTTTTCCCTGCGGCCGCGGGAACTTTCGGGCTGTTTTTTCACACGCATCGGGAAACATCCTTTCTGTATGGCTGATTTACAATACAAAAAAGGCTGCCCAACCTGGGCAGCCGGTATATATTGCCTGAACCTGGTGTCAACTATATTATAACACACGGCAGGACGGTTCGCAACCGCCCTGCCGTACAGATCAGATATCACATTCCGTTTTTTAATATACCCGCAATCCGGTATAATTGGAACCGTCACCAATATACTGTTCGATATTGGAACCACCCGAAGCACCAAAAGTCGGGTCCATTCTTTCCCATGCATTACCGCTGAAATACAGCTTGACTGTAACCCATCCGGTTCCTTCCAGATAGACCTCGTTCCAGGCATGGTTAAGGTCAGACGCAGAAACCGTTCCGCAGATCAGCTTGGTTGCGACGCCCTGACTGCGCAGCATGGCAGCCATCAACGCAGCATAGTCAAAACAGATACCATTTTTGGTAGACAGCGTACTGTCCGGAGAAGGAAGGTATCCAGTCTTTACCGTCTGGGCCTTGTTGGAATCATAGGTAATATTATCAATGATCCATTTATAGACCGCGCTTACCTTTTCAATATCGCCGGTAAGGCCCGAGCAGATCTCAGCAGCCTTTTTGACAACCGCAGAATTCTCGTTGTAGTTGACATACTGGCTGGGGCAAAGGAAGGGTTCAAGTTCGCTTTTCAGGGTAACATCCACAGTAGTGGAATATACCTGCGTATACTTATTTCCTTCAACATTTTTCATAATGCGGATGGTATAGCTGCCATTCCCGCTCTGCAACGGAAATACTTCAAAATTACCATTGGTATTCAGATCGTAGTTATACGTTTTGTCTCCCTTGATAACCTGCACCTTGAGCCGCGAAGAAGACCCGCTCTGTGCCACCCGTACATAACCATAAGACGCATTTCCAACATCAATCTGGCTGCCGCCGGAAGAACGGATATCATTAGAAGCCTTGATGTACCGTCCCATGCGGGATGTAACATCATATCCACCCTCAGCTGGCTGTGCAAGCGGAGCATACTCATCCGGAATCTCTTCCAGTTCTTCCATTGCAGCCTCCGGGTCAGCCGGTACCTCATCCGTAATCTCGTCCTGTGCCGAAACCTCAGAAACAGCTTCCGACGACTCAGCCTGGCTTTCCGACTCCACTTCAGCAACCGAAGAAACTTCCGCAGTGGTTGTTGCTGCATTGCCGCATCCTGCCAGCGAAACCGTCATTACAGCAAATGCAGCCGCAAGCATACTGATAAAAATTCTTTTCACGGTAAACTCCCTTCCTTCATGTGGTCTCAAAATCATCTTTTCTGCCCAAATGGTACTGACAAAGAATCATCCATCATTTCAGGGGCTGATCTTCTGCGCACAGGTCTTTTCACCAAGTGCATTATCCATCAACTGCATCATTTCCAGCGCACTGCGGAAATGTTCTGTCTGATTCTTTTCGGTCCATGTAATCGAACCCTGCCAGGAATTGTTTTGGGTATACTGTATACGGACAACAAAGGTCCCCTTGCCACTAACTTCTTTCATAACAGACCACCCTTTCTACGGGTTAAACATCCAGTCGAACAAAGATATGCCCTTATCATCATATAACAGTATACCAAAGAATTACAAATAAGTCAATAAGCGTAAAAAATCTTATATTTTTTAATTATAAGATTCGCTTTTAACCATCTTCTTTTAGACACCTTTTTATAAAAACCATACAAAAGTACTTTTCTATCCATTTTTTGCCAATAACAAAGTCGGTATTTTCTAACGACAATACCGACTTTATCCATTAACTTATTCTACATTATCAGGGCGTCTGATCAATAATACTGACCGCTTCTCCCGTCTGACCATCATAAATCATTGTGCGCTGAGAAGTAATCAGGAAGAACTGACCATCCTGCAGATAACCATGTGCATTTTCCGTAGCCGAAACGGTAACCGAAATCAGCTCCTTCAATCCACTCTTACCCGTCTGATATACCTTGCAGATATCGACATCTCCCTGCTGATAAATCAGGCAGACGAGACCATCTCCGAGGTATTGCAGTGAAATATCACTTTCATTGTAGCCGCCTTCGACCGAAATAGTCACACGATCCATTTCCACGCCAAGCAGCCCAAGAGTCAGAGCCATCTGGGTATGGCCTTTCTGACCCGTCAGACGGATAACATAGTTGCCTTCACCATGAATCGAATATAGAGCTTCCTCTTCATCCGAAGCGGCAGAAGCAGAAGGCAGATGTGCGGGATCAGACAGATCCAGCTGATAAACCTGCCCATCATACCCATACAGGGTATAATACAGCATATTGCCATCAAAGCGGACCGAGCGAAGTACCGAATTTTCCAACAGGTTCTCCGCACTTCCCAGTACT
>DVLW01000202.1 GCA_018715285.1 Candidatus Faecivivens stercoripullorum
ACCAAAAAGCGATTCTACTTCCAGCACATGGAAACATGCATCCGTTCCGCTGTCCTTACACCAGCAGACGTAACGGCCCGTAATCGGGTTGCGCAGAATATGCGGGCGATCAATATGCTTTTCCGGGAAAAACGCCGCATCCGGTGAAGACAAATCCGGCGGAATAATCAGTCCCCTGTCTTCCCAGTTGTAAAAATCACGGGAAGCGTACAACCGGATTCCCCATGTCCAGATTTTGCTTTTACCATCCGTATATTCCTTATTTTCACCATACCAGTAATACACGCCATCCTCATACAAAAAACCGCCTGCATGTGCCTGAATCCGTTTTCCCTGCACATCCAGCCATGGTTGACCGGGATATACCGCAGTCTGATGATGCGTTGCTGCTGTCGTCTGCTGTTCGGCTTTTTGCTCTGCTTCCCAGATAGCAAGATAGGTTTTGATACGTTTAGCTTCTGCCGGGGAGACACCGCCGCATCTGCGGCCAATTTCTTTCAGTGCCTCATCCAGCTGTTCCAGTGCCTGACTGGGCAAAAGTCCGCCGGTATACATTGCCAGCTGGCGAACAGACAGCGTCACCGCTTCCTGCTGTCCCGAAAAACGCTCGATGATACCCGGAAAAATCTTCTCAAAAGTCTCGCGGCACATCTCATCTTCCAGAATATCTCCCAGCAGCATATCCAGTCCGTATCTCACTGTTTTGACACCTCCTGCACCGGAATATTTACAGTTACCGGAGCAAAATCATCTGCGGTAACGGTCAGCTGAATCTCGCTGCTCTCAGCAAGCAATACAGCCAGACTGCGGCCATAATAAGTTGTATAAACTCCGGTTTCAAAACGTTCCTCAGTTCTGGGGTTGGCGCTGCCAAATCCCAGCAGCTTTGCACCCTGTACCTGAACCGTCAGCGTCCTGTCATAATTATGTTCGACAATTCCATTTTCACCAACGATATCCACATTCAGATAAACCGGCTGGCCGCATACCGCTTCATTTTCCTGCTGTACACGAACAGACATTGCACCTTCAGCCGAGCAAAGACTGCATTCACCGGTTTTCTTTCCTTCTGAATCATAGCCGACAGCGGTCAGCGTACCCGGAGCATAAGCGACCGAAAAGTCTGCACAATACTGCGCACCAATCTTTTTCCGTCCCAGAGAAACACCATTCAGCAGCAATTCAACCTCAGCATCCCGGGAATATACCTCCACATCGGCCATTTTTCCGTCACATCCGCGCCATGACCAGCTAGGCCGCGCATTGGTGCCGCGCCACATTGCCCGATACAGATTATCAGCGTTCTGGTTAACCGGTCGGACGCCAATATACGGTTTGGTACGCTGACGCCAGATAATACTTGCCATACCTGCTTCCGCTGTATCATTGCCCAGTATGTCAAATGCTCCGGCATCCGCCAGCAGCCAGGGATAATGCTTGACAAAACCCATATCTTCGGCAGAATAGGTCCATGCACCCAGTCCGACTTCCCCGATATAGTCCCATGCCGTCCACATAAAATCTCCAACCAGATACGGAAGTTTCTCCACCAGATCCCAGTTTACCGGCAGATCCTGCGGGAAGGTTTCACTGCCGACAAGGATACGGTCAGGATGTACCACTGCATCCAGTTCATAGCGGCTGGTCGCGTAGTTATAGCCTGCGATATCCAGCTGGTCCAGACAAGGGGAAGAAATTTTATCCACTGCTTCTGTAGCGGCACCGGCAATCATCTGATTACAGGATTCACTGATCTTCTTGTTAAAGTCGGTGGAATTGACCGGTTTATCCTCCTGAGAATCGCCGTCAAAAGCATTAAAGCCTATTGCACGCATCTGAATCAGCGTCGGATTGATACCGGCAGTTACCGCACGGGTATTGTCCAGTTCATGGAATCTGGAAACCAGCTGGCCGGTCATCCGGATACCTTCCTCTGCAAAAGGCTCCGTTACCTCATTGCCGATAGAATAGAGAATGACACTGGGATGACTGTAATCCTTGGCGACCATTGCCTCCAAATCCTTTTCCCAGTTGGCCCGGAACCGGCTGGAATAGTCCTTATCTGTCTTTTTATCGTACCACATATCCCAGCTTTCATCCATCACATACATTCCCAGCTGATCACAAACCTCCAGCAAACTGCGGCAGATCGGGTTGTGTGCCGAGCGGATAGCATTAAATCCAAAGTCTTTCATCTTTTTCACCCGGCGGTACTCACTGTACGCATAGCTTCGGGAGCCGATTACACCATTATCATGATGGATACATCCGCCGCGGAGTTTCACCGGGCTGCCGTTGATAAAAAGTCCGTCATGACTCCAGGTCACCATACGGATGCCAAAACGGCATTCCGCGGTATCGCCGCCTGTCAGTACGGCACGGCAGGTATACAGATTGGGATGATCTGCATCCCACAATCTGGCTTCTGGGATTTCCAGCGTGACCCGGTCACCATTTCCGGCAGCCACCACTCTGCCGCCATCCAGAATTTCTATCGATACTTCTCCACCGGCATGCGCCGTCTCCACCTGAATCACCGCCGGATTCAGAGAAACCGTTTTTACCTTGATTCCTTCCGGTAAAATATACGCTTCAGGTCCGGAATAGAGCCACACCGGACGGTACAACCCTGCACCGGAATACCATCGGGAATTGGGAACACCGGTATTATCGACCGTTACATGAACGGTATGGGGTTTCCCGTCTGCAAAACGGGAACAATCGACAAAACAGTCGCCATATCCGTAAGCTATACTTGCAGCCTTTTCTCCATCCAGCATAATCTCTGCCATCGGGTACGCACCTTCAAAATGCAGTACCGCGCTCCTACAATCCGGCAGAACAAATTCTTTCTCATATTCATAACAGCCGCCACCGAAAAAGGCACATCCAGTACCAGAAGGATTTTCCTCCTTACGCGGTTCAAGCATCATTGCGTCATGGGGAATCGAAACCGGCTGGAAAGGCTGTCCGGAAACGGCAAATTTCCAGGAATGATTGAATTCAGTTTTCAGCATAAAAACATCTCCTTATGACTTTAGAGGGGTATGAACCTGTTAATCTTATTTTATCATCGATACCCTGATAGGAAAATACAACAAAACCGCGCATTACTACCAGAATTACGATTTCAAAAACCAAATCAATTTCTTTGCAATTTTTC
>DVLW01000203.1 GCA_018715285.1 Candidatus Faecivivens stercoripullorum
GTCTGTTACACATTTTGAATTGGGTGAACCGGGAGCTTCGGCTGAGTATGAGCTTCTGCAACGTCAGAACGAATACCGTTTTAGACGGGGTACAGCTGCTAAAGAAAATGAACAGCTGAGTACACGGCTTATCCAGCTCTATCATCTGCAGGAAAGCGAACTCTATCCGGGTGTTTATTTTACCAAACGTTGGAATGGACCGGGACAGACGGATTATACGATGGTGGTCTGGTTTGACGATTACAGCTTCATGTGTTCCATCTGGATGCCATACGATCTGTTTAATGAAGAGGATATCCCGACCTATACCGAGGTAGAGTATTTCTATATCGACACTGACAATCAAACGATGGTTGTTGCGGAATAATAACAGGTAAGCCAGGTGACAGCGAGTGACTGTCGCCTGGCTTGTCTATTTAACATGATAACAAATCAAAAAAGGTGCTCTCCCCGAAGGAAGAACACCTTTTTTATATATAAAGCTGCTTATTCAGCAGAATCGTCCGATGCTGCGTTGGGGTTTTCGATCAGCGTGACTTCAGCCGACAGCATCTTGCCGCCGCGTTCAACGGTAACGGTTACAACGTCGCCCGGCTGTTTGTCTGCCAGATAATCGGTGACATTCGCCAGTTCATTGACGATGGTATCATCGATACTGATGATACGGTCACCCGAAGCCAGACCTGCATCAGCGGTCGACTGCTCGGTTACCTTAACAATGTATACACCAGCGGAAGAATAGCCATACTGAGCCGCCTGCTGTGCATTGAGGGTAGTTGCAGTGATACCGAGGATTGCACGGTTGGTAGTCTGGGTAGCGCCGTTTTCATCGGTAGTGGACTGGCTGCCTTCCGGAGGAGTATAGCTGCCGGTGGTAATCAGCGAGTTTGCAATCTCCATCGCACGGTTGGAAGGAATTGCAAAGCCGAGGCCTTCCGCGTCACTGTCGGAAGATTTCGCGTTGACGATACCAATCAGCTCACCGCGGGAATTGAACAGTCCGCCGCCAGAGTTACCGGGGCTTACAGGTGCGGAAGTCTGGAATACGTTGATGACCGTCTGGATGATGCTTGCGTCGGAATCATACGAACCGCCAAACATCGAATTCCAGTAATCATACTGGCTGTTGCCGCTGTTATTGTTTGCGCTGTCGTCATCGTTGTAAACGGTCAGCTGCATCGAAATATCACGGCTGACTGCCGAAATCAGGCCATCGGTGATCGAACCGCTGAAACGGCCTTCAGGGTTACCAACTGCGTAAACCTGCTCACCCTGAACAACCTGGCTGCTGTCGGCGATCTCAGCTGCGGTCAGGCCGGTTGCTTCAATCTTAACGACTGCGATATCGTTTTCCGGATAAGCGCCGACCAGTGTTGCATCATAAATGGTGCCGTCGGAAAGCTGAACCTTGATGGTGTCTGCGCCTTCGATGACGTGGTCACAGGTCAGGATGTAACCGTCTTCCGAAATGATAACGCCGCTGCCTGCGCCGCTCTCAACCTGAGAACCAAACCAGAAGTTGGAAGTAGTCATCCGTTCGGTAGTGATTGCAACAACCGACGGTTCAGTCTTTGCGGCAATCTCAGCCGAAGTCAGCGCGCCATCTTCAGAAGCAGCTGAAGTACTGCCGTTTTCGGTTGTCTCAACGCGCTGGACGACAATCCGGTCGACCTGCTGGTAAGCAAGGGTGGAACCGAGGTAACCGCCGCCGACTGCCAGTGCCGCAATCAGTACGGCAAACAGGCAGCTGCCAAGCCAGCGCATATTTTTCTTCTTTTTAGGCTGCTGCGGAGGAACTTCCGAGCCATCTGCCGGAGGGAAGATATCCGGCTGGACAGGCGGCTGGTTAAACTGATTGTCCGCTGCATTTTCATTGACATTGGGGTTCTGGTTCAGATTCTGCTGATTCTGATCCATATTGTTATTCTGATTGAGGTTCTGATTCTGATTCATGTAATTTCCATCCATAGTGATCTCTCCTGTCGGGTATATTTAGCCGGAAGGTTGTCTCCCGGCGGAGCCTCTTGTTTACAGTTCATATTATGCCAGCATGAGTTTATGGCTGTGTGATGAAAAAATGGATTTAGATTAAACATTTATCGAAGAATTAAGGCCAAAATAAGGCTAAAGTATCTTTTTATTCATTTTTACCCATCTGCAAATCCAGATATTTCCCCAAAATCCCCATTTGTGCGGAAAGAAAACTATTTAAGACAAATCCTTCGACCCGATTCGACACACAATCTTCTTTCGGTACGGTATAATAATGTCAGGAAAAGGAGGTTACAGTATGAATTTGTTTGAAACAACAAATATCGGTCCCCTGACGCTGCCCGGTCATCTGATCCGCTCAGCCGTCGCCGAAGGACTTGCCGGGAAAAATGGCGAACCCCTTCCTCAGCTCGCCGCACACTACCGCCAGTTGACTCAAAACCAGACCGCCGCGATTATCTGCGGTCCTATCAGTGTGACTGGCATCAACCGTACACAGCCGCTGCTGAGCCTGCACAGCGTCAAACAGCTCGACTGCTACAGGCAGCTGACCGATGAAGTACATGATGCAAACGGGACCATTCTGGCACAGCTGTCCTATCCGTCTGAATGCCAGGAAAACCCGGGTGAAGCCGGATGGCGGCTGCTCCGGTCGCTGGAACGCAGCTATTCCCACTCTGCCGCCAAAGCCAAAGAGGCAAACTTTGACGGAATCCAGCTGGATTTCACCTGTTATTCACTGCCCGGATGTTTTCTCTCGCTGCTGTATAACCAGCGCCGGGATGAATACGGCGGCGATATCCATGCACGCATCCGGTTCCCAAGAGATATCCTGCGGGCAGTAAGGCGGGCAGTCGGACCGGATTACCCGATCTGGGTATCTCTGGAATCGGACGTCAACCGGATTTCGGTACAGGATCTGCTGATGACAGGCCAGTATCTCGCTTCGGCCGGAGCCGGTGCAATCGAAGTCTGCGGCAGTTTTCCGCCTCATCCGCCCCAACAGTTTGATGATTCGCTGCTTCCGCAGATACACCCGGCAGAGATGCTTTCCCGTATCGTTCCGGTCCCGGTCATCCTCACCGCCGGAATCAAAACGGTTATGGAGATGCAATTGATTGCCCAAAGAAGCAAAATCCGATTTTTCGGTCTGTCAAAACAGTTGGAAGAAGACCCGGGATTTATTTATCGGATGATTCGGTGAATGTGTACCATCATTTTTCACAAAAACCATGTAGACACAGATGGATTCCTGTGCTATCATAATGATAGTAAGTCTGTCCCACGTTTGCCGGGTACAGACACACACTGCTGCCGGAAATGATTTCCCGCAGTTTAAGGAGGGACCATCATGCCGCGATTTAAACTGATTTCCGAAAAGAATTATATGAATCAGATGAATACCCGCGTTATTCCATCGCTCAAACCCTATCACACCGGCGGAACCGTCGAACGTATCGGCGGACAGCCGGTCCGGTGGGACTATTACCGCTGCCCGAACGCACGGGGAAGCATCATGATTTCCCATGGGTTCACCGAAAGCGGATATAAATTTATCGAAATGGTCTATTATTTTCATAAGATGGGGCTTAACGTCTGTACCGTCGACCACCGCGGCCACGGCCGTTCCTGGCGCGGCGTGGACGAAGTTTCACTGACAGATGCGGATGACTTTTATGATTATGTACTCGATCTGCGCCAGGTGACGCTGGATGTGCTGCAAAAGAAGGGCGACGGCCCCTACCTGATTTACGGGCATTCGATGGGCGGCGCAATTGAAGCGGTACTGCTCAAACGTTTTCCTGACCTCTATTCAGCGGCGATCTTCAATGCCCCGATGATTCGCGCACAGACCGGCGGACTGCCGCTGGCACTCACCGGACTGATTGCCAAAATCGCTGTCCGGCTGGGATGGGGACAGAAACCTGTCTTTGTCCACCGGCTGTATGACCCCGAGGAATCGTTTGAAGAAAGTCCGGCCACTTCCAAAGCACGTTTTGAGTGGTACAGCGATATGCGCCGACGCAATCCTTTTTACCGCAACAACGCCGCAACTTATAAATGGCTTCGCGAAACAGTCAAGGTCTGTACTGAACTGACCGGCAAATACGGTACCAGAGGTATCCGTATCCCGACGGTATTTTACATCGCCCAGCAGGATACCTTTGTCGACAGCGGCGCAATCCGAACCTTTGCTTCAAAGATTCCCCATGCGCGTATTGTCCAGATTCCGGCCTCGAAACATGAGATTTACCGGAGCGGAAACGACGCACTGGAAGTCTACCTCAATTCGATTGAAGCGTTCATCGATGAAAATATCGATGCGTCTGAAAGTGAAACCCAAAGGAGCGATTGACATGAACGAGGAAAACAAGATTTTTGCCGGTGAACTCTTTTCTCCCGGCGCGCCGGAACTGAAAGCAATTAAACTGCGGTGCCATAATCTGTGCAGTGAGTATAACCGTACTTTTGAGGATGAAACCGAAAAGCGTTCCGAGCTGGTTCATCAGATTTTTGCCGAATTTGGCGAAGCAAGTTTTATCCAGGGCCCGATGCAGATTCATTACGGACAGCATACCCGTATTGCAGACCATGTCTTCATCAACTTCAACCTGACCATTCAGGACGACGCCAAGGTCACTATCGGTGCACACTGCAATTTCGGCCCCAACGTCACGATTGTCACACCGCTGCACCCGATGGTTGCATCCGAGCGCCGTTGCGTCTATAATCCGGACGGCAGTGAAAAGCGTGTCTGCTGGGCAAAACCGGTTACAATTGGAAGTGACTGCTGGTTTGGAGCGAATGTCACCGTCTGTCCGGGCGTCACGATTGGAGACGGGTGCGTCATCGGTGCAGGCAGCGTCGTCACCCGCGATATTCCGCCAAACTCGTTTGCGGCAGGTGTCCCGGCAAGGGTCATCCGCGAAATTACAGATGCCGACAGTCTTGCTCATCAGCCGGAATTACTGGGTGAGCTGAAAGTCAAACCGGAATAAACACAAATTATATGATGATAAAAGCCAGATTTCCGCCGGGCAGCCCGGTCAGAAATCTGGCTTTTCTGATAGATCTGTATCTGGAACTGATTACATACCAAGCAGTGGTTTAAGGTACTGGCCGGTATACGACTGCGGCAGCGCTGCAATCTGTTCAGGTGTACCGCATCCGACAATCGTACCGCCGCGGTCACCACCCTCAGGGCCGAGGTCGATGATATAATCAGCGGTCTTGATGACATCGAGGTTGTGTTCGATGACGATGACGGTATTGCCCTGATCGGTCAGCTGCTGCAAAACATCGATCAGCATATGCACGTCATAGGTGTGCAGGCCGGTAGTCGGCTCGTCGAGAATATACACCGTCTTACCGGTCGAACGACGGGAAAGTTCGGTTGCCAGCTTGACGCGCTGTGCTTCACCGCCTGAAAGGGTGGTCGCAGGCTGACCAAGGGTCAGATAACCCAGACCGACCTGATAGAGTGTCTCGATTTTGCGGCGGATTTTGGGCAGGCTGTCAAAGAAACTGAGTGCCTCTTCGACCGTCATATCCAGAACATCGCTGATGCTCTTGCCCTTATATTTGACTTCCAGCGTCTCACGGTTATAGCGTTTGCCCTTGCAGACCTCACAGGGGACAAAGATATCCGGCAAAAAGTGCATCTCAATCTTCAAGATACCGTCGCCTTCACAGGACTCACACCGTCCGCCCTTGACATTGAACGAAAAACGTCCGGAGTCATATCCTCTCAGCTTTGCGTCCGGAGTAGACGCAAACAGTGCACGGATATCGGTAAATACACCGGTATAGGTTGCGGCATTGGAACGCGGTGTCCGTCCAATCGGCGACTGGTCAATATCGATGACCTTGTCCACCAGTTCCAGTCCGTCCAGCCCGTCAAAATCACCCGGACGGACACGTGCAGTCGAGAGTTTCTGTGCCAGTGCCTTATAGAGAAGCTCATTGACCAGACTGGACTTACCGCTTCCTGAAACGCCGGTCACACAGGTGAAGACCCCAAGCGGGAATTTGACATCGATATTTTTCAGGTTGTTCTGTCTCGCGCCCTTTACCGTCAAAAACTGTCCGGTGCCGGTTCTGCGTATAGACGGAACCGGGATATGCCGTGCACCCGAAAGGTACTGGCCGGTCATCGACCGCGGCTCATTGATGATATCCTGCAAGCTGCCGGCTGCGACGATCTCACCGCCATGCACACCGGCACCCGGACCGACATCGACGATATAATCAGCCGCCCGGATGGTGTCTTCGTCATGTTCGACGACAATCAGGGTATTGCCGATATCCCGCAGACGTTTGAGGGTTGCAAGCAGCTTGTCATTATCCCGCTGATGCAGGCCAATCGAAGGCTCGTCGAGGATATACAGCACCCCTACCAGACTGGAACCGATCTGTGTTGCCAGACGAATACGCTGGCTTTCGCCGCCAGACAATGTTGCCGACGAACGGGACAGGGTCAGATATTCCAGACCGACCGACTGCAAAAATCCCAGACGTGCACGGATTTCCTTGAGAATCTGTTCCGCGATCATCCGGTCACGATCAGAGAGTTTGAGCTGGTCGATAAATTCCAGCGCTTCGGTGACCGACATCCGGCAGAACTGGTTGATATTGATGCCGCCGACAGTGACAGCAAGGTATTCCGGTTTCAGACGCGCGCCATGGCAGTCGGGACAGAGGACACTGGACATAACCTGTGTGATTTCCTCCCGAACCCAGCTGGACTGAGTTTCCCGGAAACGGCGTTCGAGGTTGTTGATAACGCCTTCGAATTCGGTGTCATAGGTACCGGTACCGTATTCTTTCTGGCGAACCATGTGGATACGTTCGCCGTTTGTACCGTACAAAACCGCGTCTTTCTGCGGACGGGTGAGCTTTTTCCAGGGTGTATCCAGCGTAAAACCGTAATGCTCGGCAAGTGCCTCATAATACATCTGGGCAATCGTTCCCGAATCGCCGATATACCAGCCGGAAGCCTTGATTGCACCGCCTCTGATGGAGAGTTCCTCATTCGGTACGACCATTGCCGGGTCGACTTTCATAAATGTTCCCAGGCCTGTACACTTCGGGCAGGCACCCTGCGGGTTATTGAACGAGAACATTCTCGGTTCCAGTTCGCCGACCGAAACGCCATGTTCCGGGCAGGCATACGACTGAGAAAAGGTGATATCCTCTCCTGCCACGTCGGCAATCATCAGCCCATCAGCCAGTGAAAGCGCCGTTTCGATTGAATCGGTCAGACGGGAACGAATCGACTCGGATACAGTAAGACGGTCGACAACGATTTCGATATGATGCTTTTTATTCTTTTCCAGCTTGATTTCTTCCGACAGATCGTAAATAATTCCATCAATCCGCACCCGGACAAAACCGCTCTTTCTCGCCGATTCCAGCGCCTTGACATGTTCCCCTTTACGTCCTCGGACGATGGGCGCAAGGATTTGCAGCCGGGTTCTTTCCGGGTAGGAAAGCAGCTGATCTACCATCTGATCGACCGACTGCTGACGGATTTCCCGTCCGCATACCGGACAATGCGGTACACCGATACGGGCATAAAGCAGACGCAGATAATCGTAAATCTCGGTGACGGTGCCGACAGTTGAACGAGGGTTTTTGCTGGTTGTTTTCTGGTCGATGGAGATTGCAGGAGAAAGCCCTTCAATCGAATCGACATCGGGTTTTTCCATCTGCCCCAGAAACATCCGGGCATAGGAAGACAGGCTCTCGACATACCGCCGCTGCCCGTCTGCATAAATCGTATCAAATGCCAGCGAGGATTTACCGGAACCCGACAGTCCGGTAAAAACCACCAGCTGGTCACGTGGGATGGTCAGGTCGATATTTTTCAGGTTATGTTCCCTTGCACCCCGAATCACAATTTCATTCATAAACTTCCTCCATCCGCTCACCAATGCGCTCCGATGCCGTTTCGCACTTCCGGCGGCCATTATCCGTTTTGGCTATCCCCTTCTCGGTATAACCCATATGAACAATTGCATCCTGTTAATGATAACCCATCTCCCGCAGTTTTGCAATCAGTTCCGGCGTAATTGCGGGATATGTCCAGATATCTGTCTCATCCGGCAGTCGGTCAAACAGCTTTCTTTCCGCCATTTCAAAACTTTCCGGCAGTTCGCCGAGCGTTTCAATCTCAGCGAGAAAAACCACGCCGGATGCAGCACCCTTTGTATCCTCAGAAACATAATCAAAAAGTTCATGAATCGTGAACTTTTCCGCGCCGGTTTCTTCCCACAGCTCACGTTTTGCAGCCTGCAATGGCGTTTCACCCGGTTCAATATGTCCGCCGGCGGTTTCGATGGTTGTCCGCTTTTTGTGCCGGCAGAACAGCCATTTACCCTGATATTGTGCAAACATCACGACGTATTTATACCGCGCCAGCGAACCCGGCGCAAATACCGCAGAATGCGGTACAGGAACATATTCCATTGTATATTCCATCCTTTCCGGTAACAGCCAGTCAAAGAATCATTTCTTTTTCCCGGACGCTTCTAACTCATCCCGGAGTTTAGCGATCTTATCACGAAGCAGTGCAGCCTGCTCGAATTCCAGCAGCTTGGCAGCCTGTTTCATCTCGGCGGTATACGCCTTAATCAGCTTCTGTTTTTCCTGATCGGACAGTCTGCGACCCTTCTTGTCAATCGTATCGCGGCTGGAAATCTCGAGAATTTCCGCAACCGACTTGACAATCGTTTTCGGCGTGATGCCATGTTCCTTATTATACGCCATCTGGATTTTCCGGCGTCGGTAGGTTTCATCCAACGCACGCTCCATCGACGGCGTGACCGAATCAGCGTACATGATAACGTGTCCATTCGCATTACGGGCAGCACGTCCAATCGTCTGAATCAGTGAAGTTTCGCTTCGCAGGAAACCTTCCTTGTCCGCGTCCAGAATCGCAACCAGACTGACTTCGGGAATGTCCAGACCTTCACGCAAGAGGTTAATACCGACCAGAACGTCAAACTTTCCAAGACGCAAATCACGCACAATCTCCATCCGCTCGATGGTATCGATATCATGGTGCATATACCGAACCTTGATGGAAAGTCCGTTCAGGTATTCGGTCAAATCTTCCGCCATTTTCTTAGTCAGCGTCGTGACCAGAACACGTTCACCTTTAGCGGTACGGGCGTTGATTTCGGTGACAAGGTCGTCGATCTGCCCTTCAACCGGTTTGACCGTGACCTCAGGGTCGAGCAAACCAGTCGGACGGATGACCTGTTCCGCAAAGTTTTCGCTGTGTTCCCGTTCAAAGGGACCGGGAGTTGCAGAAACATAAATCACCTGATCCAGCTTTTCCCGGAATTCCTCAAAATTCAGCGGCCGGTTATCCAATGCCGACGGCAGCCGGAATCCGTAATCGATCAGCACCTGCTTGCGTCCACGGTCGCCGTTGAACATGCCGCGAACCTGGGAAACGGTAACGTGTGATTCGTCGATAAACAGCAGAAAATCCTTGTCAAAATAGTCAAGCAGGGTATGCGGAGTCGAACCGGGCGCACGTCCTTCCAGTACACGGGAATAGTTTTCAATTCCCTTGCAAAAGCCGATTTCCTCCAGCATCTCCATATCATACTTGGTACGCTGTTCAATCCGCTGGGCTTCCAGCAGCTTTCCTTCCGATTTGAACATTTTGATCTGCTGTTCCATTTCCGTCTGGATATTTTCGATTGCCGTGACCAGCTTTTCCCTTGGAGTGATAAAGTGGGACGCCGGGTAAATTGCGACATGGGAAACAACGGCGCGCACTTCACCGGTCAGCGGATTGATTTCACTCAGCCGGTCGATCTCATCGCCCCAGAATTCCACACGGATGGCTGTTTCACCGCTGCCTGCCGGGAAAATCTCGACGGTATCGCCGCGAACCCGGAACTTGGTACGGGTAAACGAGATATCATTCCGGTCGTATTGCAGCTCAACCAGCCTGTGGAGCAGCTGGTCACGCGGCAGTTCCATCCCGGTACGCAGCGAAATGACCATACTTTTATAATCGACCGGTGAACCGAGCGAATAGATACAGGATACACTCGCGACGATAATGACGTCCCGTCTCTCAGACAGCGCACAGGTTGCCGAGTGGCGGAGCTTATCGATTTCATCATTGATTGCCGAGTCCTTTTCGATATAGGTATCCGAACCGGGAATATACGCTTCAGGCTGGTAATAATCGTAATACGAAACGAAGTACTCGACCGCGTTTTCCGGGAAAAATTCCTTGAACTCAGAACACAGCTGTGCGGCAAGGGTTTTGTTATGGGCCAGCACCAGCGTCGGTTTATTGATCTGCGCGATGACGTTTGCCATCGTAAAAGTCTTACCAGAACCGGTAACGCCCAGCAATGTCTGCTCCCTGTCACCGGCTCGCAGACCCGCGACAAGACTTGCGATTGCGGCCGGCTGGTCACCGGTCGGCTGGTAAGGTGCATGCAGTTTGAAATCCATCCCAAAATCCCTCCCACAAATTTTTACGGCAACGGCCCAAACGGCTGTCCATCCGACATGATTACCCTGAAATTATACCATATCCGGCAGCAAAAGTACAGCCGTCCGGCAAACATTTATTCCAAAATTCCGAATAAAAGACCTTTATCATCCTTTTCCGATTATAGATTGACACGGCCAATCCGGCACGGTATACTGATTTTGAACAGACTGTCAAAAAAATACCCTGCCCGAAGCCGGACAGGGCTGGTATACATATTTTCAAATCAGCAATGGGTCACCCGTGTTACTGCCAGTTCTCCCATCTGCGCCATCGATTTCCATTCATTGCCCGCGACAATAAAGTGATCCACCAGATCGATGTCCATCATCTTGAGCAGACCCTGTAACCGGCTGGTCGTGCGGATATCCTCACTCGATGGATAGGCACGTCCGCCCGGGTGGTTATGTGCCAGGATGACGTTGGGTGAATTGGAGATGATAGCCGTCTCACAAATCTGACGGACACTGACCCGTACCGCACTTGAACTTCCCTGTGCCAGCTGGGTACAGCTGACCAGACGGCAGTTATTGTCCAGACAAAGCAGGAAAATCGTTTCATTGGTCAGGCCGTAGAACTTACGCAGTAAATATTCCCCAACCTTCTGATCGGTATTCAGCAGGTCATTGGAACTGTTCTGTTCCTCAACTGCACGCTGCGCAACCTGCAACACCATATCCAGTAATACCGCGGACTGACGGTTCATACCCCGAACCGTTTCCAGCAGGTCGACACCTGCGCCAAGTACACCATGAAGACTGCCGAAGCGTTCCATCAGGCTGTCGGCCAACATGGCAGTATTCCGCTGCGGGAAAGCGAAATGCAGCAGCATTTCCAGCACCTGACTGTTTTTAAACCCGGTGAGCTGATTGGCGAGGTAATACCGCATATAGGTTTCACGGTGCTCAGACAGTTCGCTGTGTCCGATTGTATAAACCAGATTACTGTCATATTCCGGCGGGCCCTGCGGCTGGTCATCCGCATTTGAAGGAAGCAGGTCATCTTCCTCGTCATCGTCCTCCTCGTCTTCATCCTCATCCGGCTGAACCGAAGGCACTGTGGTATTTCCGTCTGCCGAATCCGGCGTATTTTTGGATACCCGTTTGCGGCTTTTATGCGCAATCTCACCGACGCCGGGTACCGTTAAGGACTCATCATTTCCCAGCCAGATTGCGCGGATTTCCGGAGGCATATAGTCAACCGACTGAAAAGGGATATCCACCAGGAAAGATGCTTCCTGTGAAGTCCCGTCCTTAGTTTTCCGTTCGGCATCAGAAGCAGGTTCCGGCGAAGACGGGTCAGAGACCGTATATCTGTTAGCCGGAGGGTTCGGATTCGGACGCAGACGACGGATTGTTTCATTAGACAGCCTGCCTTCATGCTTCATAACATTTACTCCCTGTGTGCGTAAAATTCCGTCTTTTACCACTGTTATCAACAGATTCAGTATAGCACAAAACTTATGTTCTTTCAATAGCATTTTGGATAATTTGTTCGAATATTTTTGCGACCAAATTTTCTGGTTTTATCATCTGTTTTCATCCGAAAAATATATTTCGAAAAAAAGTATTTGACAAATCCTGTCAGGTATGCTATACTATAAAAGCTGTGTTAAACAGTTATAAATACGGAGATGTATCGAAGTGGTCGTAACGAGAACGACTCGAAATCGTTTTGTCAGTAAAATGGCACGTGGGTTCGAATCCCACCATCTCCGCCAGTTAAGAGATACCATGTAACAACGTGGTATCTCTTTTTATGTCCGCAAAACCTCTGTGTGGGATTCGAACGGGAGCAGGCCCGGTGTCCGGGCGAACTTGATGACGAGGTTTGTACACGCCTTTGGTGCTCAGCAACTCAGGCGTTTCTTCCACGGTCATACGGTTCTTTCATGACAGTCCGGTGGGCTGTCAGAGCTGCGACCTGGCTCGCCCGCAGGCGAGTCGAATCCCACCATCTCCGCCAGTTAAGAGGTACCATGTAATAACGTGGTACCTCTTTTTTTACATGCGTCAGCCATCTGATAACAGGCGAACCATTCCCTATCGATACTGGAATGCAAAATGACGCGGAACCTTTTATTTTATTGCAGAAAGGTGATTTCAGATGAGTGATCTTTTTTTCGCGCTGGCAAACAGATTCTCCGAACAGCTCGGACAAAGCCGGTAATCTCCGTCCATACCGAACCTATGGCACCGGATGAACAGGGATATTCCGGTGCACGGCTGCAACGGCTGCTCTGCACAGACGAGGATGGAAAAACCGTCCGTTTTATCTGCAAGCAGACCACACTGCGCGAAATAAACGTCATGCAGGCATTGACCGACCAAAAACGCGGACATACACCTCTGAGCTGTTCTCTGCCGCAAGAGAACGACCAGCCGGGATGGTTTATCATGCAGGATATCCGCTCACAGGAAAAACTGCCGGACGATCTGAGGCAATGGAAACGGATGGTGGCCTCTTCACTCGCCGATATCCACACCGATAATCTGGGCGGCAATTCCATCCCGCAGCTGCCCACAGCAGACGAAAACTACTGGAAAGAAATTACCTCAAAGATTTCCCTCAGCCATTTTTCCGAAATCTGCAAAAATAACGATGCCTTTGCCCGTAAATATGCCGGTATGCTTCCGTTACTCTGCCGACGCGCTGAAACATTCGTTGCAGACATGACCGCAATGAGCCGTGATACCGGCTGTATGACGGTTACCCACGGTGATTTGCAGCAGAATGACGGCGATCACGTGCGAATCTGGCAAGGCAGGCCGATGATTATTGACTGGGGATTTTGCCGGTATGCACCGTTTTATATCGATCTGGTCGACTATTTCACGCCCGATGAATCGATGGTTTATTGGGAAGAACTGCGCCGGAGAGGCGTTTTACTGAGCAGAGAAGACTTTGCCTGCCGGTTTCATGCGGCATCTCTCTACCCGGCATTTATCTACCTCTATCCTGCATTGATGCACTTTCTCCGTGGGGATGACACCCGGCTGGAGAGACTGCTTGCCATCTTCCGCAACGGATGACAGACACCATTTTATACCTGCACCACGCCGTCCTGATCGGTCACAATCAGAGCACCCTCTGAAAGACCAAAGGCGGCTATTTCATTAAACGGGTAGATTTTTTCGCCGATTTTCTGCATACCGATCATCATCACACCGTCCGCATCAAAGCTGTACCAGAAGGTACCGGATGAGCCGGTGATTTTACGCCAGGCGCTTTTGACCGGCTGTCCATTCTCGTAATAATACCATTTTTCCCCGATCTGTTTCCAGCCATTTTCCGAAGCCGTCAGCCGCTTGTTGACCTCGGCGGCGATATACGGGAATTTGCTTTCGAGATACGGTCCGGGACAGGCGTCGCCGCAAACCATTTGTGCATGGTCAGGTTGCCGTTTTTATCGCCGGTGAAATTCAGCTTTTCGATATTATTCCGGCGGCAGATATCGGTGCACAGCTCAATCAGCTTTTCCATCGCCGTATCCGATACCTTCCAGTCAGGCGCACCGGTCAGGTTTGCAACCTCAATGGTAATCGCCTGATGGTCGTTTTCAGGATTAGAGCTGCACCAGGAACGGTCTTTTTCCTCGACATACATGCCGACCCTGCCGTCATTATCCACCGCGTAGTTAGAGCTTGCCTGCCGGGAAGTTTTGGCAAACATAGCGCCGCACTCCTCGACGGTCATAAATCCAGCCATATGATGGATGGTAATCTTTTTGATTGCGCTGTTGCGCGGGCTGGTTTTGTTGGGACTGAGGATGGTATAATCCACAAGTTTACTGTTACTCATGAGATACTCCTTTTCAGATTCCCATCGGCTTCCCATTATATGTCCACTACCGGAAATATGTCCACCATCAGCTCATTCCAGATAAAACACCGTCACTTCCGGCGGCACGCCAAACCGGACAGGATAATGAGATGTCCCGATACCGCGGTTGACATACAGCGCGGTATTTTCATTTAGCTGATAAAGCCCTTTCTGATACTTTTCTGTCAGCGAGGTTGTCAGCGGCGGCAAAAACGGGACGTCAACCTGTCCGCCATGACTGTGACCTGCCAGCATCAAATCAAAGCCGTCCTCCGCATACTGGTCGGCCCGATCAGGCTCATGCAGCATCAGAACTGAACAGGGATACTCATCCGGCGGATACTGCGCCAAAACCGGCTGGATATCCGGTTCTCCCAACAGCGCGTCATCCAGACCAGCTAAAAGCAGCTGTTCCCCATTGTCAGTGGAAATCGTCACCGCCTCATTTTCAAGCAGCGCAAAACCGGCTGCTTCCATAATCTGGCTGTACTGACGCGCCGCACCGCCGCCATAGTCACGGTTTCCCCAGATGGCGAATTTTCCATACCGCGGCTGAATCTGGGAAAGCTGAGCGATGAAATTTTCATCGTCATGAAATGCCGCAAAGTTTTCGTACAGGTCACCGGTAAACAGCAGAATATCCGGTTCAAGGCTGATAATCCTGTCCACCACCTTCTGAAAATGCCGGGTAGTATAGCTCTCACTGATCTGGATGTCTGAAACCTGTACAACCGTCAGCTGTTCTGAAAGTCCGGTATCCAGTGAAACCTCTTCCGTCCGGACGATGTACGGCTCGATTTTCAGTCCGTACCAGATACATCCCACCGCACACAGAAATATCATCAGCAGAATGCCAGCCGTCCATTTGATTACTTTTCCAATCTTTCTCATACCATCACCGTTACCGCTCCGCTTGGATTGAACACCTGCTTTCATGCCGTGCGATCTCGGACTTAAAGTCACGGCAGATTACATTTCCGGCCATCTGCTGCGGCTGTACCTCACAGCATACCGCCGCTGGGATACCATCCGGTGCGGTTGCAGCCGGCGTTCCGTCCGCTGCAAAAACCGTACTTCTGCCAAGAAAACTGGCATCCATTCCCGGCATCGATTCATTTCCGACCCGGTTTGCGACGATCAGCGGAGTGAGGTTTTCGATTGCCCGTACCCGTGCAATCATCTGGCTGGTTTCGCCGCCGAAGTTAGCCGGGACACAGAAAAGTTCGGCACCTGCCTGCAACTGTTCCCGCGCAATTTCCGGGAACCACAGATCAAAGCAGATCTGTACACCGATGGTCAGTCCATCCAGCTGAAAAACGGTATTCTCGGTTCCAGATGCAAACAGCTTCTTCTCAAAGTCGGACAGATGGATTTTCCGGTATTTTCCGATATACCTTCCTCTGCTGACTACGGCGGCGGTATTATAGATCAGCCCATTTTCCATCTCCGCCACCCCAAATACCATCGAACACCGGTACCTTTCCGACAGCTGCCGCATCGCTTCAACCGTCCTTCCGCCGGGAACCGGTTCCGCGACCTCTGCCAGCGCTTCCCGGTTTGGGAAAAGATATCCTGTGCCGCAAAGTTCCGGCAGTACCGCCAGACCATCTTCAAACCCGCTCAGCTGATTTTCCACCATGCGGATATTTTTATCCAGACTGCGGGAAACATCGTACTGAATAAACCCTGCTTTCATCATCAAAACACATCCTGTTCTTTTCGCATATAAAAAGATGATCCTCAGGCGGCCAGCTATTTTGAACTGCCGCATGAGGATCATATTCTGTTTTCAATTCGTTTGAGAGGAAACCGTACAGCCGCCATTTTCCCGGCGCTTAATCCGCCACAGCCATTCGGTCATCAGCAGCATTGCTCCGGCAATGCACAGCAGAATCACCGGATAGGGCGCCATTCCGAACTTTCCGACTACAGCACCGACAATCGGCGGCGTAAAGGTCGAGCCGACATACGCACTCGCCATCTGAACGCCCATAATCGACTGAGAAGCATCTCTACCGAAGTTGTCCGGCGTCGAATGGATGATACTCGGGTAAATCGGCGCACAGCCAAGCCCGATCAGCAGCAGTCCGGCACAGAGGACAATTTCCGGAGCAGGTACCATCATCAGCACCATACCGCCGAGAATCACAATCTCACCCATCCGGATGAGCGTCTTATCTGTCAGCCGTCCCGCGATAAATCCGCATCCACCGCGTCCAAGGGTAATCCCGAGGTAGAACAGCGAAATCCATGCCGCAGCCTTTTCGGGCGAAACACCTCTGTATCCAACCATATAGCTGCTTCCCCAAAGTCCGACCGCTGCCTCAACCGAGCAGTAACAGAAAAATGCGATCAACACCTGTCTGGCACCCGGCATTTTAAGGATCTCCGGGATAGAACGGGAATGTCCTTCCACTTTTTCGCCGTCCCACTGAGCGGTAATTTTCTTTTTCCACATCGGCAGCGACAAAAACAACACAGCCGTCAGTACAAACTGCACGATACCAATTGCCCGGTACCCTGCCGGCCATCCCATGCCGCGTGTCAGGCAGAATCCCATCACATACGGTCCAGCCGTCGCGCCCAGTCCCCACATACAGTGCAGCCAGCTCATATGCCGCGCCTCATAATGCAGCGCGACGAAGTTATTCAGTGCCGCGTCGACGCTTCCTGCACCCAGACCATACGGCAGTGCCCACAAAAACAGCATCCAGTATTCCCTTGTGACCGAAAAACCGATCAACGCCGCTGCTGTCATTGCGACGCTGACAGCGGTCACCTTTCCGGTACCAAATCTGCGGATCATCCGGTCACTGAGCAGGCTGGATATAATGGTACATCCCGCAATCGTCATCGATACAGCGCCAGCCGCGCCGACCGGAACGCCCATTTCCGGCTGCATACTCGGCCAGGCGGCGCCGAGAAGTCCATCTGGCAGTCCCAAGCTGATAAAGGACAGATAGATAATTGCCAGCAATAATGAAACCATGATTTTCTCTCCCGTCTTGCAATACTATTGCTGAAAGCCGCCGGTTTATTTCCCCACTTTTATGTATGAGAGGTGGAAAAAGTGGCTGCCGCAGCCCATTTATCTGATTATAACACGGAGCAACTGCCGCCGCAATCGGGATAAGGTGATTTTCATATTATGGAAAAACACGGGCTTTGCGCACCGCCATCATTTTTTCCGGTTCAGCTTTAGAACCAGTTTTCTTTCGTCTGCGATTTGCTGCAAGATACCGGCTGCCAGCTTTGCCCTGTCTTTTTGCGGCATTGTACCGGCGTTATCCTGCGTATCGATCAGTGCCATCGCCCACTGCAAATCCGGCAGTTCCATCAGGTTGACCGCCAGTGAGAACAGAGTCTTTTTGCGGCCGTCGTTATATTCCGACAACAGCCGGTGCAAAATCTCCACCTTTTCCCGCTGTACCACATTATACGCTTCAATCCCATCCCGTGCCGCCAGTGCCAGATCATCCATCTGACGACGGTGGGTAATAAAAGAATCATACTGACCCGCATCCCGGTATTTTTCACATGGAAATTCCCGGCATTCAAAGCAGTATTCCACCCCATCATGCGCAAGACTGCACCGCGCAATTGCACAGGACTGGTTGCCATTGCCGCATCCGCCGCAGTAATCCCCAATCCGCATCGTGCAAAGCCCGCAGTTCAGACCACAAAGGGAAAGCAGCTGGTTTTTGCGAACAAAACCTTTCATCCTGCACCCGCCTTATTGACCGTTACCGGACGGCTGTGCAGCGGATGCCGCATTCCAGAAATCATTTTCCGCAATAATCGGAATCCCAAGTTCCCGCGCCTTTTCGACCTTATTGCCGTACCCACGCACCCAGCGGTCACTGCCAAGGCTGCCGACAATCAGATACTTCACCGATTTAGTCACCGAACCACGCACTACACCGCCAAGGTCACGGATTTTGTCTTCTGCTTCTTCCCGGCTTCCGGTGCGGAAATCACCGGTTACCGCAAATACGGCAGTAAAGTCGATGGTTTCCAGGTGGCTGTAATATTCACTCGGCAAGCCACGTCCTGATTTTCTGCGGACAGGACGCTGGCTTTTTGCAGGAGAAAGGTCGTAGCGTGAAATAAAGGTATCCATGTCCCGCAGTTTCCCGAGTTCGACAAACAGTCCGTAACATCCTTTTGCATCACTCAGGGCGTTGTGATGGTCGAGCGGTATATTATAGTAAGCACACAGGGTGTTGAGCCGGTGATTTGGAAGGCTTGGCAGCAGTTTCTGTGCAGAACGGCAGGTACAGATATATTCCACCTCACCCAGCCGGAGGTTATAATTTGCCAGCGTCGATTTAAGGAAAAACAAATCAGCGGCTGATGCCGAATGTGCTACCAGCACACTGCCCTCAAACCATTTTCGGATTTCCTTCCAGACTTCCGGGAAGGTTGGTGCCGTGGCTGCCATTTCATCGGTGATACCATGGATAGCAAGGTTTTCCTTCTGCATCGGACGCTCAGGATTGACCAGTGAATAATATTCCGTCATTCTGCCGTCGCTGTCCTGATGCAGCAGCCCGATTGCGCAGATCTGACCGGTCGAGTCGGCAGTCTCGCAGTCAAAGAATGTATAGGCGTGTTTTCTGCGCACCGTCATGGACGGTTTTATCATCCCGATACAGGTTTCCCAGTCGCGGTATTTTCCCTTCAGTTCCCAGAAAATCCCGGCCAGCTGTTCCGGCTCGGTAATATTTTCCGTTAAAGGTGCATAGGCAGCTTTTGCCAGTTCCCGGATACTGAGGGTGAACATGACCGGCGGATACAGTCCCCGGCGTTCAAGTGCAGCCGAGATAGCTGCCGCCTCATTTGCCGGACAGACGACAAGGCTGTGGGTAAAATACCGCCGTACCTCTCCCCAGACCTGTTCCAGCTGCGGAGCCTGTTCCAGCTGTTCACGATTAAGACCGGCCTGTTCCAGCTGACGGGCAGGCGGTGTCTGGGTTGGACTGATGAGAGAACCGTACCGGCGCACCTGGTCACCGTCCTGATGGAATAGTGACAGCGAGTATAGTTCCGACTTTGAACCGGTTCCGAAAAAACCGGCAGTAATTGCTGTTAGCTGCATGGTTACATCCTCCGTCCGGCGGCGATTTTATCAAGTATTTCCCGGTCAGCCGGGCAGAAGGTGAACTGTTCCAGTTCATCAGGAGCGGCCCAGCACATTTCCATATGCTCCAGCCGTCTGGGGACACCTGAAAGGATGGACGCAGTATAGACCTGCATACTCAGGTGCATTTCAGGGTAATCATATTCGACCTGTGCGAACAGTTCCCGTGGGCAGATTTCGACCGCCAGTTCTTCGCGGCATTCCCGGACGAGAGCCTGCTCGGGAGTTTCGCCGGGTTCGATTTTACCGCCGGCAAATTCCCACATACCAGCAAGAGTCTTTCCCTCAGGGCGGCGACAGATCAGCAGTTTACCGTCCTGTTCGATCATAGCCGCGACAACCTGTACTTTTTTCTTTTCCATCATCACAACATCCCTTCACCGTCAAAATTCCCATATCTGTATTATATACCACTCCCACCACATTTGACAAGGTGGCGTGTCGCCACGGACTTGTTCGCGGCGGAATGCTTCCGCTGCCTTGATGCAAAGGTCCGTTCACGCCGCTGGAGCTCAGCACTCGACGGCTTCGACCCCGGCGCAGTGCCTGCGCTCCTTGATGCCGAAGTGATACCACGCTCCAAAAGGTGGCAAACCAACGCTTCGATCACGCACCAACATAAAGAGATTGTACGCACACACTATCCATCTGTTCACGCGAGCGCAGAACGAGTACCAATTTTCCGCAGATTTATGCCCACATGCTGTCCTGTGGACAGTTCACGACACACAAAACCAACATCAATACCGCTGCTAAACATCCCATACATACAAAAAGCCGGAAGCCCCATAAAGGCTTCCAGCTTACTTTGCATACAGACAAAACCTGCAATTATTCGACAGTAATCATCTCATATTCACGGCTGCCCATTCCCAGTTTAACAGCATGCTCGAGACAGCTCTGCCAGTTGGTTTCCGGGTGAACATCGGTGAAATGATCGTGATGGCAGTGTTCCCGCTCGGTATCCAGTACCGAACCCGCCATTACCGGTGCACGGTTGCACAGGTCTGCACAGCACTGGTCCAGCGCGACCGGGTCAAACGATGCCAGCATACCAATATCCGGGATAATCGGAATATCATTCTCGGCATGGCAGTCGCAGAAGGGCGATACGTCAACAATCAGGCTGATATGGAAGTTGGGACGTCCGTCGATAACTGCCTTGGTATACTCGGCAATCTTGCAGTTGAGAATATCATTTGCCTCATCGTAATCAGGGCTGACCGCATCCTTGGGACATGCGCCGATGCAGCGTCCGCAGCCGACACAGCGGTCATGATTGATAGATGCCTTGCGGTTTTCGATGGTGATTGCGTCATGTGCGCAGTTTTTGCGGCAGAATCCACAGCCGACGCAAAGCGACTGATCGACCGAAGGTTTACCGGCAGAATGCATTTCCATCTTACCGCCGCGGGAACCGCATCCCATGCCCAGGTTTTTGAACGCGCCGCCAAAACCGGTCGCCTCATGACCCTTGAAGTGGCTGAGCGAAATGATGATATCTGCGTCCATGACTGCCTTGCCGATCTTGGCATTCTTGACGTAAACGCCGCCTTCGACCGGTACTTCCACGTCATCGGTTCCCTTCAGACCGTCGCCGATAATGATCTGGCAGCCGGTAGTAAAGGGGTTATATCCATTTTCATAGGCTGCGTCCAGATGATCGAGCGCATTTTTTCTGCGTCCGACGTAAAGGGTGTTGCAGTCAGTCAGGAAAGGACGGCCGCCCAGTTCGCGGACCATATCTGCGACAACTTTGGCGTAATTGGGACGGAGATAGGCAAGGTTTCCGGGTTCACCGAAATGAATCTTGATGGCAGTAAACTTACCGTCAAAATCGATATTGCCCATTCCGGCAGTCTTGAGCAGTTTGCGCAGCTTGTCCAGCTGGCTGACGCCATTTTTACAGCGAAAGCTGGTGAAATATACTTTTGACTTTTCCATAAAAAAATCCTCCCGGTATTTTTTACTATTATACAACCTTGAGTGAACTCCATGTCAAGCTCCGGCAGAAAATTTGAGGAAAATTCGATATTCTATTGACAGACAGCAAACCATATGTTACAATTACCTCATCAGATGTAGTACATCAGGTGTAGTACGACAGATAAAGTAAAGGAGCGTGAGTATTTGATCAGCAGTGATATCCTCCGCGGATATAATGACATCATCGTTCTCGGGCTGCTTATCGGGCAGGATTCCTATGGATATAATCTGATGCAGGAAATATCCGTCCGCAGCGGGCATACCTGGCAGATGAAGGAAACAACCCTGTATTCGGTCCTGTCCCGGCTGGAAAAGAACGGGCTGGTGACCTCCTACTCGGGCACCGAAACGATGGGCCGCAAGCGAACCTATTTCCATATCACGCCGGAAGGAATGGACTATTACCAGCAAAAATGCGCCGAATGGATGGAAACAAAACAACTGATCGACCGGTTTACCCTGCCGACACTTCTTCCATCATCTGTCAGGAAAGATGCGGCAGAATACCAGCTGGACAAATTCCTGAGCAAAATTGAGTAAAACTTTTTTACTCGGACACAGCAGACCAGCGCGAACAAGTCAGCAGTTAAAGGCTTTAAGTTCCATTTTGCACAACGTAACAGCCGCGACCACTCACGTTGTTTCTTTTACGACAGAGGCCGTCGGAACGCGGCCGACCAACGCGAACATGTCCGCGGCGACACGCCGCCACGCCGCACAATAATCTTTATGAAGGGATGCAGACAAATATGAGTAAAGTGACCGAATATATCGATAACCTTTTTTACCTGATGCCGCGTACCGAAGCAGCGGCAGAAATGCGGCAGAAACTGATCGAAAGCAGTGAGGATAAATATGAAGCGCTGCTCAGCTGGGGACGCAGTGAGGACGAAGCGCTGGGAATTGTGGTAAGTGAGTTCGGCAGCATGGAGGAAATCTGTGAGGAACTGGGCGTTAACCCGCTTGGGGCAACCAACAACCTTAATGCTGTTCAGGAAATGCACCTTGGTTTTGCGCAGCTTGGGAAACGGTTTGCGATGGGACTTTCAGCTGGAATCATGCTGTGTATTCTGGGGCTGCTGGGATGTATCTTTTTTTCCGAGGTGTTCTGGTCGGATATGATGGCGGTCACATCGCTGTTTTTGCTGGGCGGTGCCGGTGCGGTCGTGATTGTCTATTCCGCACTCGGATACGCACGCAATAAAAAGCTGCTCCAGATGGGCATTTCCCCTTTTCAGATGAAAAATACTGGCGGCAGACACTGGACCAAAAAGGCGGAGGAAGTGATCTGCTCGCTAATTATGCTCGGCGTGACAGCACTTTTCTTTTTGGCAGGTGTACTGGGCGGTGCATGGCATCCGGCATGGGTGCTGTTCCCGCTGGGTGGCATCCTGTGCGGTATCATCTCGGTGATACTGGAAGCCATCGGCAGATCAAACTGATGAATATTCCAGTCGTTTATCCCAATAAACGATAACAGCAGATGAAAAACAGCTCGTACCCGGATGGGACATCATCGTCCCAATGGAGCACGAGCTGTTTTATTTTATATATGAGCCAACCATCAGAAATGGTGCTTTTTATGATTTGTCCACCGGGATATTGGCCACTGTCCAGCCTTCAGGCGAACAAAGCCGCAGATAATCTTCAAACGCATTGTTATTATAAAAATAATAGGTCCACTCGTCATCCTCGGCTGCCATTGTCACCCGCACCCCGGACTCGGTCTGGTCGATACTGCCGGAAACCGAGCTGACCGCACTTTTACCGGTAAATGTGATGGTCTGTCCGGTCAGCGGATCATCCGACTTTTCCACCCGTTTGCCGGTCGAATCGCTCAGGAAGGTATAAAGCGCATAACGGTTGAGCGGCGCCAGTTCACAGCTGCCATCTTCGGAAATGACGGTAATGACGGCGGTATCACCGAAATTGTATTTCAGCGCTTTCAGATACTGCTGGTACTGATAGTACATCCTGCATCCCCAGATGACCATTCCCACGCCGCTGAGCAGCAATACGACCGCCAGCGCAACCAACGCGCGGAAAACCAGCCGGGAACCGTTTTTCCACAATGAAAATCCTACTTTTCCTGCCATATCCGTTATTCTCCTTCCTGCGATTCAGCCGGATAATATTCGAGATTAGGCTCTACCCAGCCATCCGGAGAAGTGACACGCTGATAGTATTCATAGACCGACCGGTTCTTGCAGTAAAATTCCCAGGTTTTTCCCTCATATGTAAAGGTAATCCCGACATAGTCTCCGCTGATTTCGGTGACCGTCCCATCTGCTTCCCCTACCGCACTTTCGGCATGGAAGGATATCGACTGTCCAGTCGGCTCACCGGGACAAAATGGCAGCCGTCTGCCGCTTCCATCAGCCAGGAATCCATACATTGCCCGCCGGTTGATATCCGAAAGGACACAGCGGTTACCTGACTGGTCGACCGTTTCGACTGTTGAAGTCTGGCCGCCCATGACATATTCCAGCCGGATCTGATACTGCTGGTAGCTGTAATGGTTGAGCAGCAGCCAGGTTGCTCCGCCCACCAGTATAACCAGTATCGTCAGCCCGAGTATAATAAAAATCCGTGCGCCCCAGCTGCGTTCCTTTTTGGGAATCTGAATATCCATCTGTATCATCTCCTTATATTTCTGAAATTATGGTATCATATTCCAGCCTGGCAGACAAGGCAGAATACAAAATCTAGGGCTTTTGCTGCAAAAATTAAGGTTTCCGGCGCTCAATAGACAAAAACTGCCCGGCCCAAACGGACCGGACAGTCTGTAAAAAATCGTAAGATAACCGTTATTCGCTTCTGAGTGCTTCAACCGGGTCTTTGCGTGCCGCCATCTTGGACGGAATCAGACCCGAAATAAAGGTCAGCAGCATACTGATCGCAACCAGTATCACCGCACCGACCGGCGGCAGCGCCGCAAGTCCTGCAATTCCTGTCAGCGCATCAATTATCATATTGATCGGAATCAGCAGCAGCAGTGTAACCACAATTCCGAGCGCACCCGAGCCAAAACCGATAATCAGCGTTTCGGCGTTAAAGACGCTGGAGATATCATGCTTGGAAGCACCGATTGCACGCAGTATACCAATCTCCTTTGTACGTTCCAGAACCGAGATATAGGTGATAATGCCGATCATGATCGACGAGACAACCAGCGAGATACCGACAAATGCAATCAGGATGTACGAAATCGCATTGATAATCGTCGTGACACTGCTCATCAGCAGGCCGACCATATCGGTATAATCGATGGTATCCTCTTCCCTTCCTTCGGAACGGCAGAGATCGTTGTAATCTTCAATCATCGCAGTCAGCTCTTCCTTGTCGGCAAACGACTTCGGAATCAGCTCAATCGAGGTGGGCGAATCAAAGTCCGCTGCACCAAATGCCGAGAGGTTACCGTCATAGGTGTTAGAGGTCGGCGCCGTGTAGCTTTCCATCAGTGCCCGTACCTCATCCGCCGACATCGACGACAGGTAAGCAAGCTGTTCTTCCGACAGAGTGGACGGGTCAATTCCCATCTCTTCCAGCACTGCAAGACTGTCGCTTTCGGCGGGTTCTTCATTACCCGGCTGCTGAGACTGTGCTGCCTGAGCAACCCGCATCCATTCGCCGTCGGTCATCGTCGCAGGGTCCATACCCATCGATTCAGCCAGCGGAGACAGGGCAACTTTCTGCTCCTCAGTCAGTCCGCTTTCGGCTGCCGGCTCGGAAGAAGTCTCCGGTTCAGTGGACTGGGTCTCAGTCTGGGGCTGTACGACGTCAATGACCCGCTGCCATTCGCTGTCGGTCATCGTTGCAGGGTCCATGCCCATCGATTCAGCCGTCGGTGAAAGGGCAATCTTCTGCTCATCGGTCAGAGGCAGCTTGTAGGTGGGAGCTGTCTGGGACGGAGTTTCAGCGGTTTCCGACTCAGCTTCCGAAGCAGGCTGGCTTTCGACCGCTTCATCCGACGATTCCTCAGCAGGCTGTTCTTCCGGCTGGGTATCTTCTTCCGTCTGTTCAGGCTCCTGTGTCTGAGCGGACTCAAACGGCTTACCGGTCAGGATATCGGTATCAGGGTTTGCTTTCTGTGCTGCGACGACTTCCGAATCATTCGCCGCATTAATCAGGTATTCAGTCAGCTCGTGGGTATAGCCGATACCGCCCGAAACGCTGCTGGAACGCTCTGTCTCACGCACGACACCGGTAATCCTCAGCTGCACGCCATTAGCAGCTGCTTCGGAAATATAATCCGCATCTTCCCGATGATCGGTCCAGACACCGTCTCCGTCGCTGTCGTCAAACAAGTCACAGGACGGTACAACCGAAAAGGTCTTGCCAATCCATTCATCATAGGTGAAAGTAAGGTCTTCGGTGGTAAAGGTTTCCCCTGAATCAGGATTCATCATCTGTTCAACTTCCTCAAGCGGCTTGATACCAAGGGTATACAGGGTATAGTCGCTGATTTCGTTGTTCGGGCTGATAATCAGCACCGCTTCATCATAGCTCTCCGGCCAGGAACCAGAAAGCAGCTCGTAGGACGCATCCCGCAAATTCTCATTTTCCCGCAGCTCGGTAAAAACATTATAGCTGTCGGAATATGCCGACATCACCGGATTGACGCTGAGCAGCTCGGACATGCCCATCTTGTCGACAACCAGGCTCGGATTGACCTGCTGGGTGGAACCGTCCTCCAGCGTGGTATAGACCATCGGCGTGACACCATACCGATAGGTAATCTCGTTGGTATACTGCATGACGGTCTCTTCATTTTCGGTCAGGTAGTCCTTGAAAGCCGACAGGTTGTTGGTCTGCACCTCTGCCTGCATCAGCTCGGTCATATCGCCCATCATATTGCTGGAATAGATCTTGTCAAGATCATGTTCCTCTGACTGGTGCATCTGGGAAGCAGAGGCAAGCATCGAGGTCAGGTCGACGGTACTTGCTTCCAGCTGAATCGGGTAGGAAGCGAGTGTATCTTCCTGCACACCGTTGATATACTCCTGTACGCCGTTGGACAGCGACAGAATCAGCGCAATACCGATGATACCAATCGAACCGGCAAAAGAGGTGAGGATTGTTCTCCCCTTTTTGGTCATCAGGTTGTTGAGCGACAGCGACAGCGCCGTTCCAAACGACATCGAGGTTTTCTCATTGGAGATAACCGCCGGCGGCTGTTCCGCTCCGGGGTCATACGGGTCGGTATCGCTCAGAATCTGGCCGTCCTGCATCCGGACAATACGGGTGGAATACACTTCTGCAAGTTCCGGGTTATGGGTAACCATGATAACCAGCTTATCCCGCGAAATCTCCCGCAGGATTTCCATAATCTGGACGCTGGTCTGGGTATCCAGTGCGCCGGTCGGTTCGTCCGCCAGCAGAATATCCGGATTGTTGACCAGTGCACGGGCAATCGCCACACGCTGCATCTGTCCGCCCGACATCTGGGAAGGACGCTTGCGGAGCTGGTCGCCAAGGCCAACTTTCTGAAGTGCTTCCGTTGCACGTTTGCGTCTTTCTGCCTTACCGACGCCGGAAAGGGTCAGGGCAAGTTCAACGTTTGCCAGCACCGACTGGTGCGGAATCAGGTTATAGCTCTGGAAGACAAAGCCGATTCTGTGGTTGCGGTAGCTGTCCCAATCGCGGTCACGGAATTCCCGTGTTGACCGGCCGTTGATAATCAGGTCGCCGCTGGTGTACTGGTCGAGTCCGCCAATGATATTAAGCAGGGTCGTTTTTCCCGAACCGGATGGACCCAGTATCGAAACAAACTCCGTTTCCCGAAAGGAGAGGCTGACGCCATCCAGCGCCTTAACCTGCAGATCTCCTGAAACATAGTTTTTTCGGATTTGGTTAAGTTGGAGCATTTCTTCCATCCTTTCCAATTAAAATACCAGATCATTTTACAACGGGTTAACCAAAAATGCAATGAACTGGTTGTAAAACAAAACCTGGAATTGCACATTTTTCCATAAAGATGTATAATAAAACCAAAATCAAACAATATTTTATATATTATTATAGAAAGGATGACGCCTGATGTCTGCACCAACCCTCAAAAAACAGTTTGAAATCCGTGTCGAGGTAGCGCCTCCCGTCCTGATCGGTCAGGACGATATTTCCGGCCGCCGCCAGCTGATCCCGATTCTCTCCGGCACCCTCACCGGTGCCAGCGAAGGAAACTTCCCATCCCTTACCGGTGAAGTCCTGCCGGGCGGTGTCGACAGCCAGGTCATCCGGCCGGATGGAAAATGCGAACTGTCAGCGAGATATGGCGTCAGGCTGACAGGCGGTGAATGGGACGGCGCCAGCTTCTATATTGAGAACAATGGATTCCGTACCGTACCGGAAGAATATGTCCCGCAGGTACTGGCCGGTGGATTTGTCGACCCGTCACTCTATTATTTCTGCACTGTCCCGCAGTTTGAGGTATACGACAGCCGTCTGAACTGGCTGAAACAGCGGCTGTTTATCTGCTCGGCAACACGACTTCCCGACGCTGTTATTCTTGGCTATTATACCGTCGAATAATCTCTTGAAAAAAAATTTAAAAAAGGCTTGACAAAATCATCCATCTGCGCTATAATAATAAACGTTGACGCGAAAGCCACCTGAGTGGTAAGCGAAAACGTCGGGGTGTAGCGCAGTTTGGTAGCGTGCATGGTTCGGGTCCATGAGGCCACGAGTTCGAGTCTCGTCACTCCGACCACCAAAAGAGATCTGTCTGATGACAGATCTCTTTTTTGTTTTAGTCCATACCTCTTCTTGCATATTACCATATCTAAAATCAATCACTTTTATCCATAATGGAAGGGTCAGTAATCATAACCGCCGGATATGGGACATCGGTACCGTTGTGCTCTTTCATATTATAATCTGATTCAACAACTACTGCATCGCCAATGAAGAAATGCTGAAACAGGTCTGGATCAATCTTCTGGACAACGCGGTAAAATTCACCCCGGAAGGGGGCGCCGTTGAGGTTTCCATTCAGGAA
>DVLW01000204.1 GCA_018715285.1 Candidatus Faecivivens stercoripullorum
CAGTCCGGGATTTGCGTCCAGCATTGCCTGTTTTGCTTCAACAGAGGTATCTTCGACCAGCTTGCCGGTGATGCGAATCCAGCGGCCGGTATCGTCCATTCCGCAGATTTCAACCTTGGGGTTTACCATCATCTGTTTATAGACATTTTTCTGGTTGCTGGTGGTGATGTACAGTTTCCCGTTATAGACCATCTGTGCACCGAAGGGACGGACTCTGGGCTGGTCGCCTTCTACGGTTGCGAGATACCAGGTCTTTGCTTTCTGCAAGAATTCGAGTACTTTTTCCATAAATGCTGCATCCTTTCCTGGGAAATAAAATTGGTTTTGAACGGTTGACAGACGGTTGATTCCGTCCTATACTATTATTATATTGCTAAATTTAAAGAAAACAAGTACGATTTTTTATTATATTTGGTATCCAAAAAGATACTGTAAGGAGTGATCGTATGGAAAAGAGTCTGCCCGAAGATTTTGGTAAATGCCCGTATGTAACGGTTCAGGCTTTATTGTCAGGCAAGTGGTCAATCCTGATTTTATGGCATCTGTCCTGTGAGCAGCCGATGCGGTTTGGTGCGCTGCAGCGCAGTCTCCATCCGATTACCCAGGCAACCCTGACCAAACAGCTGCGCAGTCTGGAAAATTACGGGCTGATTCACCGTCATGTCTATCCCGAGGTGCCGCCGCGGGTAGAATATACCCTTTCGGAGTTGGGACAGGAGTTTATCCCGGTTCTGGATTCGATCGGTCATTTTGGAAAAAGCTATATTCAGCACTGTCAGACAGCCGGGGTTCTGCCGCCGGCAGAGAAATGAAAGGAGATTGCAGCATGAACATCAAGGAGCAGGCTGCCGCACTCGCGGCACCATATGAGCAGACCATTCTGGAGTATCGCCATTATCTGCATGCCCATCCTGAACTGTCTTTTGAGGAATTCGGGACGGCAGCTTTTATCCGGGAGCACCTTGCACAGTCTGGTGTCGCGGAAGAACCCGGCTACAGCGGCAATGCGGTTGTCGGCGTGATTGACAGCGGCGTACCCGGTCCGACGATTGCTTTCCGTGCGGATATCGATGCATTGCCGGTCGATGAGGAAAACGATCTGCCGTATCGTTCAACCGTTCCCGGTGTTATGCACGCCTGTGGACATGATTGCCATGCCGCGATTCTGCTCTGTCTGGCCGATTTGATGAACAAAAACCGCGATATCCTCAAAGGAAAGGTCAAGTTTATTTTCCAGCCGGCTGAAGAAAAGTTCCCTGGTGGTGCAGTCACGCTTTGTCAGGAAGGTGTCATGAAAGACGTCGATTATATTTTCGGCTGTCATGTTGCGTCTGCTCATCCGCTTGGTACGGTGGACTGCTTTGCAGGACCTGCTTCCGGTGCGTGCAGTGAGTTCAATATCCATATCATCGGTAAAGGCGGCCACTCTTCTTCACCCGATAAGGCACTGAATCCCTTGCCGGTTGCCTGTGCGGTCGGTACGGCACTGACCACATTGCGGCCGGAAAAGCTGGCACCGAGTACCGTTGCAGTATTGTCGGTTACCTCGATTCGCGGCGGTGACCCGAAGTACTTAAACGTCATCCCGGATGACGCATGGGTCAGCGGCGATACAAGAGCACTCGGCAATGAAGCTATGGATACGATTTTTGCCGAGATCAAACGGATCAGTGAAGGTATCTGCGCTGCTTACGGGCTGGAATGTGACGCCCAGCTGCTGTTTGGGTTCCCGTCCTGTGTCCATTCTGAGCGGGAAGTCGGGATTGTACATAAAGCAGCCGAAGCGCTGGGATTTGAGATTGCTCCGAAAAAGCTGTCGATGGGAGCAGAGGACTTTTCCTTCTATGAGCTGGAAAAACCGGGCGCATTTTTCCATGTCGGTGTTGCCGACCCTGAGCGTCCGATTACCTCGACACCGCATCACAACTGCCATTTCCAGATCGATGAACGCGGCCTGATGGACGCGCTCCGGATGGAAGTTGCGGTCTATTTGCAGGCACTTGCTGAAGAAAACTGATAGAATATAAGGCGGTTTCGGAAACGGGACCGCTTTTTTATATGTCATAACGCTGCATCGTCTTACAAAACTGTAAGGAACTGGGGCTTTTTTGTAAGCTGATTCGATAGCAGCCGCGCTCAATGTCTGGTATAATACAGATACGGGTAAGGGAAAGCCCGAAAAAATCAGTTTTCAAAAGTCACCGCTCCGGACGGCGGCTCGGAAAGGAAGGGTGCCGCAATGGCATTGCTTACAATCAGTCATCTGCAAAAAATCTATGTGACCCGACTGGGTGGAAACCAGGTCGAGGCACTTCATAACGTAAACTTTTCGGTAGAAGAGGGAGAATATGTCGCCATTATGGGCGAATCTGGTTCCGGTAAAACGACGCTGCTGAATATCCTTGCAGCACTTGACCGTCCGACTTCCGGCAGAGTGGACCTCAACGGCGTGGAGCTTTCTTCACTGCCGGAACGCCAGCTGTCGGCATTCAGACGGGATAATCTGGGGTTTGTTTTTCAGGACTTCAATCTGCTGGATACCTTTACTTTACAGGATAATATTCTGCTGCCGCTTGTCTTGCAGGGTGTCAAATACCGTGAGATGGAAGAACGTCTGATTCCGATTGTCGAAATGCTCGGAATTGCTGACCTGATTAAGAAGTACCCTTATGAGGTATCCGGCGGTCAGAAACAGCGTGCGGCTGTCGCCCGTGCACTGATTACCAATCCGCAGCTGATTCTGGCGGATGAACCGACCGGCGCACTGGACTCCCGTGCAACCGATTCACTGCTGCGGCTGTTTGAGAAGATCAACCAGTCGGGACAGACCATTGTCATGGTTACCCACTCAGTCCGTGCGGCATCCAGAGCAGGACGGGTCCTGTTTTTGCGGGATGGAGAGGTCTATCATCAGCTCTACCGCGGGCAGCTGTCCAGTGAGGAGATGTTTGCGCGGATATCGGATACTTTGACGTTGGTCGGTTCGACTTCCCGGGAGGATGAAAAAACGTCAGAAGGGAAGGAACTCTGATGCGCAGACTATTCTTTTATATCAAGATGGCGGTACAGAATCTGGTGAGCAACCGCCGGTTTTATCTGCCGTACAGCCTTTGCTGTATCGGGACGGCTGCGATGTATTATATCATGAGCGACATCTCGACCAACAAGACACTGACTTTTGAGCGGGGTGCAGCGTATGTTCAAATGGTGATGGGACTGGGAATATTTGTACTATCGGTCTTTTCAGTCTTCATCATCTGTTATGCCAATTCCTTTATCATCAAAAGGCGGCGGCGGGAACTGGGACTGTATAATATCCTGGGAATGGAAAAGCGGCATATTGCTATCCTGATGATGTTCGAAACGCTGCTGTTGGGTGTTGGATGTATTGCTGCTGGTCTTGCAGGCGGAATGTTGTTTTCCAAATTGACATTGCTGGTGCTCGCACAGCTTTTGCGGTTTGGTGTACCGATGGGATTTACCATTAGCCTGCCGGGTATTGTGATGACATCGATACAGTTTGGCGCAATATTTCTGATTTGTTTGGTTGTAAATGTTTATCAGGTTCTGCGTTCCAGCCCGATTGAACTATTGCACGCTGTTTCCAAAGGAGAACGCGAACCGAAAGGCCGGATACTGCTGACCCTGTTTGGTATTGCAACACTGGGCGGCGGATATGCGCTGGCATTGTCGGTAAAAGACCCGGTATCGGCACTGGTGCTGTTTTTTGTAGCGGTACTGCTGGTTATTTTCGGCACCTTTTCGCTGTTTACTGCCGGAAGCATTGTGATTTTGAAGCTGCTGCGGAAAAACAAGCGGCTGTATTACCGGGTCGGGCCGTTTACCGCAATTTCCGGGCTGATCTACCGAATGAAACAGAATGCGGTCGGTATGGCAAACATCTGTATCCTGTCAACGATGGTGCTGGTGACGATTTCCACAACCGTCAGTCTGTATGTCGGACTGTCCGATATTATCCAGGTGCAGTATCCGTATGAGATTGAAACCGGCCTGAATATGCGGAATTTCGACACCGATGAGCCGGCTCCGCCCGAACTGACCGAGCAGTTTTATCAGATTGTGGTGGATACGGCTAATGCCTGCACAGAGGTAACAAAAACAGAGACATATACCCATCTGGAATTTACGGCGACACGGCTTGAGCCCGGCGTTTACGGCGTAGATACGATGAATTATATTGATACCAATATCGGAAGTGTGATCGGTTTTGGTGTGATAACACTATCGGATTATAACAGCATTTCCGGGCAGTCGGTGACACTTGCACCGGATGAGGTGCTGTCATTCAACAACTTCGGCGAGCAAG
>DVLW01000205.1 GCA_018715285.1 Candidatus Faecivivens stercoripullorum
TAAGGCAAACTGTCTGACAGGAAAGGAACGTGTTGAGTTATGGAAATGCTGGAAATTATCAAAAACAGAAGATCTATTCGACTTTATCAGGAACGCCAGATTCCGACAGATGTATTACAGAAAATTCTTGAAGCTGGTATCTATGCACCCTGTGCCGGTGGACGGCAGAGCACAATTATTTGTGCGCTGCGTGACCGGGATCTGTCTGAACAGCTGGGACGGATCAATGCATCCCGATTTAATCATGCGGCTGCTGTCGGCAGACATGTTTCCGATGAACAGCCCAGTATTATCGATGATCCTTCTATTCGCAGTGCTTTTTATGGCGCACCGACTGTCTGCGTGATTTTTGCACCGGATGGGTATACCAACAGTATGCCGGACGCCTACTGTTCGGCGACAAATATGCTGCTGGAAGCAAGTGCACTGGAGATAGGTTCCTGTATTGTCTGCCGTGCAGAGGAGACCTTTGATAGCGAACTGGGCCGGAGGCTGATGCAGGAATGGGAAATCCCGGAAGGGTATATTGCACGCTGTTTTGTTCTTCTGGGATATACAGAGGGCAGGTATCCGGGAATAAAACCCAGAAAAGATGGACGAATCCGAATTATTGAATAATACCGGCGCTGTACTTACCAAAATTGGGAAGTACAGCGCTGTTTAGTATAAAGTTGTGCGCATTTATGATTATTTTCCAACATTTTAATCAAATATGAAAATCTATTGCAAATTATTTTTGAATTCATTATAATATATGTATACTTTTATTCCTGTTAGAATAAAAAATTAGGCATTAAGTAAATTATATTTGCGTACTTGCAGAAAGGAATGACAATATGCAGATTTCTAAAATGCGTGTCAATCATATTGAAAATCCGCTTGGATTTGCAACAGATCTGCTCACCCTTTCCTGGGTGGTTTCCTCAACCGGTAAGAAACAGACCGGCGCACGGGTAGAGATTGCTGCTGACCCTGATTTCAAACAGATTCTTTCCGATTCCGGAATGCGGGAAGATATCTCTGGTATCGCGTATAACCCTGATATTGCTTTGTCTCCCCGGACACGGTATTACTGGCGTGTAACGGCGGCTGCGGATAATGGTGACAGCTGTGTATCGGATACGGCATGGTTTGAAACCGGAAAGCGGGATGAAGCATGGAATGCCAGCTGGATTGCCGCTCCGTTTGATAAGGAAATTTCTCCGTTGATGAAAACAGTCTTTTCCGGAAAAGACGTCGTTTCGGCAAGAATTTATATTTGTGGTCTGGGCAGCTATGAGCTGTATATGAATGGCGAAAAGGTATCGGGTGACCTGCTGGCTCCCGGCCATCACAGCTATGATTTCTGGCTCCAGACGTTTGCTTATGATCTGACGTCCTACATTAAAGAAGAAAATGCACTGGGTGTAATGCTGTCAGCAGCCTGGTATAAGGGACGCTTTGGGTTTGACGGTGGATTCTCCAATATCTATGGTGATCAGATGCGGATGATTGCAGAAATTCATCTGAAATATGCCGACGGCAGTGAAAAGGTAATTCCTACCGATGACAACTGGCTGTGCAAACCGTCTGCCGTTGTTAAGAGCTCGATTTATTACGGTGAAGATTTTGATGCACGACTGTATGACCCTGACTGGGCAATGCCTGGTAATACAGAGGGTTGGGTAAAAGCCTGCACAGTTGAGAATGATCTTGGTGCACTTCATGACCGTTACAGCCCGCCGGTACTGGTACATGAAACCTTCAAGCCAGTGAAGGTCATTGATACACCTCGCGGCGAAAAGGTTCTGGATTTCGGACAGAATATGACTGGATGGGTTGAAATCGATCTGTCGGCAATGGAAGCAGGAACCAAAGTCATCCTGTCTTACAGTGAAATTATGCAGGACGGCTGTTTTTATCGTGACAACCTTCGTACCGCGGAGTGCCAGTACACCTATATCTCGGATGGAAAACCGGCGCATGTTCGTCCGCATGGTACCTATTACGGATTCCGTTTTGTCAAGGTAGAAGGTGTTGACCCTGAAAAGGCAGTCTTTACCGGATGTGCCATTCATTCGGATATCGAGCGTACCGGATGGATTGAAACGGATGATGCCCGTATCAACCGGCTGGTGCTCAACGCACTCTGGGGACAGAAAGGTAACTTCCTTGATGTTCCGACCGACTGCCCGCAGCGTGACGAACGGATGGGCTGGACGGGTGATGCGCAGATCTTTGCCGGAACCGCATGCTTTAATATGTACACTCCTGCGTTCTACGCAAAATATATGGAAGACCTGATGTTGGAACAGAAGCCTCTGGAAGGCGGTATTCCGTTTGTTATTCCGGTTATCAAGCCTAAGGTTCGTTCTGACGCCGATGGTTCTCCGAATATGTTTGCAATGAACCATTCTTCCACTGCATGGGGCGACGTTGCCTGTGTACTGCCCTGGACGCTGTACAGCTACTATGGCGATAAAGAGATGCTCAGACGGCATTATCCTGCGATGAAAGGCTGGGTCGAATATATCCGCCGTCAGGATGAGAATAATGGCGGTCATCGTCTCTGGCAGACCGGTTTCCATTTTGCTGACTGGCTGGCGCTGGATAACTATAAAGACCCTGATTCTCCGGTTGGTGCAACTGACGCTTACTATATTGCATCTGCATATTATTCTTATTCTGCTTCGCTGGCTGCCAAAGCCGCAAAGGTGCTCGGGCTGGAAGCTGACGCTCAGGAATATGAAAAACTGTCGGATGAAGTGCGCAATGCAATGATTAAAGAGTATTTCTCGCCCAACGGCCGCTGCACCATCAACACTCAGACAGCCCGTGTTGTTGCGCTCTATTTCGGCATTGTTCCGGAAGAAATGCAGACCCGTCAGATGGATGATCTGAAAGAGCTGCTCCGGATTCCGCTTGACCACCGCGCAATGATGGCTGGTGAAAAAGAACCTTATCCTCCCAAAGTCGCGCTGACGACCGGATTTGTCGGAACACCTTATCTCTGCCCGACATTGTCTAAATTCGGCGATCTGATGGATGCTTACAGCCTGCTACTTAAAACTGACTATCCCAGCTGGCTGTACGAAGTCTCAATGGGTGCAACCACTGTCTGGGAGCGCTGGAACTCGGTGCTGCCGGATGGACATATCAGCGGAACCGGCATGAACTCACTGAACCATTACGCGTATGGTTCGATTGTTGAGTGGATGTACCGGTATATGTGCGGCCTGAATGAGACTGCTCCAGGATTTAAGGCTGTACGTTTCCAGCCTTGTCCTGACCCTGAAAATCGTCTTGGAAAAGCACAGATGGTTTATGATTCCGCTGCCGGTGAGTATCGCTGCGGATGGGAAAAGACTGATTCGGGTTATGTTTATAACCTGACCGTTCCGTTTGACTGTGAAGCAGAAGTTGTTCTTCCTGGCGGTACCCGTCAGACTGTCGGTGCAGGAAGCTATCGGTTTGAGGAATAATCTGAAAGTCCTGTCATATCCAATATAAACCGTCAGGGGCATATCTGTAAAAAGGTATGCCCCTGACGGTTTTGGGATGGAATGATGTATTGCCTGAAAAGCTCTTTTTGTTTA
>DVLW01000206.1 GCA_018715285.1 Candidatus Faecivivens stercoripullorum
TCGTTGTTGTATCTACATTATAGCACACGCCCATCCAAAATGCAACATTTTTTACAAAAATTAACATTTTGTTTTGTGCATATCGACAATCATTGACAAGTCTGCCGATATAATTTCTCTTTTCGACAGAATAATACGGCGATTTTATGCCCCAGTCAACAAAATGAAAGACCGTCCGATACTATTTGCACCGGCGGTCTTTCATCACGAATAAAAATTATGACAGAAACTGTTTCATCTGCTCGATATTCTGCTGTTCAGTCGACAATAGTTTCCCGGCAAGCCGGCGGACTGCTCTGTCTTCCCCATCGTAGTCACCCAGCCGTCGGGTAATTTTTGTGAGCCCCATCGCGTTGCCTTGAATCATCATCTCGGCAATCGACTGGGGTGAACTGTCCCGCATTGTGTTGACGGTGGCGGTTACTTTGGCGGTCATCTTGGCCATTGCGGAAGGCGCATCCGGTTCACTGCCACGTTCCCGGAGCATCTGCATGGCTTCACTGCGAATCTGGTCATACTCACTGAGCTGGCTTTGCAGTGCACCGCGCAATTTTTCTCCGCTGGCAGTCTCAAGTACCTTGAGAATACCATCGACACCCATATCCGCATTCTGATAGATATAAGACAAAAGTTCCTGATCGTTCATACCATTTTCCATCCTTTCCTGATTTGGACGGTATCAGTATGAACCTCTCACAAGACAAATATACAAAAAAATAAAAATCATGTGAGTGCAATGATTGCGTAATTCAGATATCCTGCGTACAGCATAAACACCAGATACGGAACCAGCAGCCATCCGGCCAGCGGTGCGCTTCTGCGCAGCATCAGAATCAGTGTCACAAGCGACAATGCAATCAACCCAATCAGTATCAGCGCCCATCCAAACCAACAGGCACGGAAAAATACCGGCATCCATAACCCATTGAGCAGCAGCTGAAACAGGTAAACCTTTCTTGCCGACCCATCGGCAGAAACCGCTGTCCGCGCCAGATAGTCAGAGGTTCCCATCATCAGATACAGAGCCGTCCAAACCCAGGAAAACAGCCATCCTGGCAGCGCAAACTCCGGTTTTGGCAGCAGCTGATAAAATGACCGAACGTTCCCGCTTCCGCCTGCCGCCAGAAAAGATACCAGTCCCACTCCCAGCGGCAGCAAAAGCGATTGCAGCAATAGCTTTAACCGTATCATAAAAACACCTCCGGCAGAATCCTGTCGGAGGCAATATATGCAGATATTTTGAAAATCATTCCCAAATCAGCTGGTCAGCCGGCCAATCAAGTCAATATACAGCTGCTGATAATCCTCCAGCAACCGTTTGCGCAGCCGGCTCGCCTGTACCTCATCCGGTGCATAAAGAGAAAGTTTCATAAACTCAATCTCGCCGTCATGAAAAGAAAAGTCAACCCGGTATCCGTCTTCCAGCTGCACAATTTGAGCCGTCGTTTCGCTGTTCAGACGATTTTCCCGGCGAAGTGTCTCCGCACGGCTGAGTATCCGCTCGCGCAGTGTGACCGGCAGCTCTCCGGAAAGCTCCTCGGCAGTCCGTACACCCAGTCGAGTCAGTACCAGCCCTTTTCCCTGCTCCCGCAGATGCCCCAGTTTTTTCAGACCGGCAAGTGTCGTGGTCAGCAAAAAATAATTGACCGTCTGATCGCCCGTCAGCAGCTCTACCAGTTCACTTTCCGGTACAGGACGTCCCAGCCGCTGCAACAGATAACAGATCATGATTTTGACGATCGACGGGTCGCGGACTCCTCCCGGAGGAATCCCTGCGACCAGATTGTCCTGATACTCCACTTCCGGCCACCACTTTTCCATTGATATCTCATTTTGGCAGTTTCCGGACATCCGGAAACTGTATTTATGTTATTATATCATGAATGGGATACTTTTGCAATCATCACAGCCTTTTTTCCGATATACAGGCATTTTTCACAGCCCTAAAGGTGGAAAAAGTGGCTTTACGACAATATCATTGTTCAGTATGCCAAAAATGTGGCCAAAATATTTGTAAAAAAGAGCGCAGATTGCTCTTTACAAACGCCTCGGTTTCCTGTAAAATAGACTAAAACAGAACGCATCAGAACCAGACGGAATTCTGTCAAAATCCCTTTAAGTTAGTCCCGTGAGGCTGACAAGGCGGTTTGCTTTCTGACTGGGGGCTTATTATACCCCGGACAATGTGCGAAAGATTCAAACCAGGCTGTCAGTTTACGGACAGTCTGGTTTTTTTATTTTGAAAGGAGACGGCAAATGGAAGGAAAAGCCCTTATCATGGATGAAAAGGCAATGTCCCGCGCCATCAACCGGATCTCCTATGAGATCATTGAGCGAAACAAAGGCTCGGAAGATTTGTGCGTAATTGGCATATACTCTCGTGGTGTGGAACTTGCACACCGAATCGCTGATAAAATTCAGTCGGTTGAACAGCGGTCGGTTCCTGCCGGATGTCTGGATATTACGCCCTTCCGGGACGATGGGAAAAAATATGTGGGTGTCAATCACACCGATATTCCTTTCCCACTGGATGATAAACAGGTTATTCTGGTGGATGACGTCATCTGCACAGGACGCAGTGTCCGCGCCGCTATCGATGGTATCCTGTCGATGGGCAGACCGAAACGTATTCAGCTGGCGGTTTTGATCGACCGCGGTCACAGAGAGCTCCCGCTGCGGGCTGATTTCATCGGTAAAAACGTCCCGACCTCACGTGATGAGGAAATCTGTGTTCTGGTACAGGAACGGGATGGAAAAGACTGTGTTATCATCCGATAAATAAACTCACTTATCCATAAAGGAGAAACTTATGATTTTGATTAAAGGCGGACGGGTCGTTAGCCCTAAAAATGGCGTCGATGGCCTGTACGATATTCTGATCGACGGTGACCGGATTGTCCGTGTCAGCAGTGAACCAATCGAAGATCTGCCGGATGATGTACGGGTACTGGATGCCAGCGGCAAACATGTATTCCCGGGATTTGTCGATATGCACGTCCATCTGCGTGACCCCGGTCAGACACATAAGGAGGATATCTATACCGGCTGTGCGGCAGCGGCCGCAGGCGGCGTCACTTCGGTCGCCTGTATGCCCAATACCCGTCCGGCGGTTGATTCACCGGAAACTATCCGGTATATTCTGGATAAGGCTCAGACTGCCAGCGCCAGAGTTTACCCGGTTGCCTGTGTGACCAAGAGTATGGACGGTGAAGTGCTGACCGATATGGCTGCACTCAAAAACGCTGGTGCGGTCGCTTTTTCGGACGATGGAAGACCGGTCCGCAATGCGCGTACCATGCTGGAAGGTATGCAGCACGCCGCTTGTGTGGGCAAGATGGTTCTTTCCCACTGTGAGGACCTCGACCTGATTGCAGGTGGTATTATCCATAAGGGTGAGGTTTCCAGAATGCTGGGTGTTCGCGGCATGGACCGGGCAAGCGAAGATTCGATTACGGCAAGAGAAATCTGTCTGTCGGATTCCAGCGGCGCTCCGATTCACATCTGCCATGTGTCCACGCGCGGTGCAGTTGACCTCATCCGTCACGCCAAATCCAGAGGCGTTCGGGTTACCTGCGAAACTGCTCCCCACTATTTTATCCTCGACCATCAGAAACTGCTCAGCAAGGATGCGGACTACCGGATGAATCCTCCCCTTCGGGAACAGAAAGATATTCGCGCAATCCTCGGTGGACTTGCGGACGGCACAATCGACTGCATCATCACCGACCATGCACCCCATACAGCTGAAGAAAAATCCGATTTCTATACCGCTCCCAATGGCGTTGTCGGACTGGAAACCAGTTTTGCCGCCTGCTACACCTACCTGGTCAAAACCGGCGTTATCTCACTGCGGAGACTGGTTGAGCTGATGAGTGAAAATCCCGCTACTATTCTGGGAATTCCCGGCGGTTCGATTGAAGAAGGCGGTCCGGCTGATATCGCAATTGCGGATGTAAACCGGGTTTGGAAGGTCGAACCGGAAAAACTGCATTCAAAATCTAAAAACACGGTCTTCAAGGGTATGACGCTGCAGGGTAAGGTCATCACCACCATCTGCCGCGGTCAGATCGTCTATGAAGAACCGGATGATGATGCGCAAAACAACTGATATATATACAATGATAAACTGGAGGTATCTGTTATGTCTTTTGATAAACTGATCAATCGTATTAAGGAAATGAAAAACCCCACCGTTGCCGGACTTGACCCTAGCTTCTCCTATATTCCCGCTTATATCCGGGAAAAATATGCTTCTATCCCCGACCCGCTGGAAGCTGCGGCCAAAGCTGTTCTGGAATATAACTATGGACTGATCGACGCACTGTGCGATATCGTCCCTGCTGTCAAACCCCAGGCTGCTTACTATGAAATGTACGGCTGGTACGGCATGAAGACCTTTGCGGAAACCATCTCCTACGCACAGAGCAAAGGTATGTACGTCATCGCTGACGGCAAACGCAACGATATCGGTTCTACAATGGAAGCATACTCCACCGCTCATCTGGGCGAGATTGAACTGTACGGCAAAAAGGTTGCTCCTTTCGGCTCTGATGCGCTGACCGTTAACGGCTACCTTGGAAGCGATGGCATCCGTCCGCTGCTTTCTGCCTGCGCTGAGTTTGACAAGGGTATCTTTGTTCTGGTTAAGACCAGCAACCCCTCTTCCGGCGAACTTCAGGACAGAAAACTGTACAACAAAAAAGGCTTCCCTTCCGGCAATGTCTATGAAGTCATGGGCGACATGTGCGAAAACTGGGGCAGCGAGGTTCCCGGCAGCAAATACGGCTATTCCGGTGTCGGTGCGGTCGTAGGCGCTACCTACCCTGAACAGCTGGCTGAACTGCGCAAACGTCTTCCCCACACCTTCTTCCTTGTTCCCGGTTATGGCGCTCAGGGCGGCGGCGGAGCTGGCGTTGCAGGTGCATTCGACGAAGAAGGCCTCGGCGCTATCGTCAACGCTTCCCGCTCCATCATCTGCGCTTATAAGAAGGAAGGCTGCGATGAAACGGATTATGCCGGCGCTGCAAGAAGAGAAGCTATCCGTATGCGCGATGATATCTGCTCTTACATCAACCTTAAATAATCTCCGCTATCCAGCTCTGTAAAAATTCTTTACAGGCTTGCATATTTACGCTTTACCACACCCAGAAAGGATCGAGATTTTTTTATGCCACTGAGAAAAGATATAAAGAAGGTCATGGTTATTGGCTCCGGCCCGATCATTATCGGTCAGGCTGCTGAATTTGACTACGCAGGAACTCAGGCCTGCCGTGCCCTCAAGGAAGAAGGCCTTGAGGTCGTCCTGCTCAACTCCAACCCCGCAACCATCATGACCGATAAGGCGATGGCTGATAAGATCTACATTGAGCCGCTGACACTGGATGTCTGCAAACGCATCATTGAGATTGAAAAACCCGACTCGCTGCTGTCTACCCTCGGTGGACAGACCGGTCTGACCCTTTCTATGGAACTGGCCAAGTGCGGATTTTTGGATGAGCACGGCGTCAAGCTGCTGGGTGCGAACCCCGAAACCATCGATAAGGCAGAGGACAGACAGTGCTTTAAGGATACCATGGAAGCAATCAATCAGCCGGTCATCCCTTCCAAGGTCGTAACGACGGTTGAGGATGCGGTCGATTTTGCAAAAGTTATCGACTATCCGGTTATCGTTCGTCCTGCATTTACGCTGGGTGGTACCGGCGGCGGTATCGCTGAGGACGAAGCTCAGCTGCGGGATATCGCAACAAACGGTCTGCGCCTCTCCCCGATTACCCAGATTCTGGTTGAAAAGTGCATCTCCGGCTGGAAGGAAATCGAGTTCGAGGTCATCCGCGACGCGAAAAATAATGTTATCACCGTTTGCTCGATGGAGAACTTCGACCCGGTTGGTATCCATACCGGTGACTCGATTGTCGTTGCTCCTGCTGTTACGCTGGCAGATAAGGAATACCAGATGCTGCGTACCGCTGCACTGAATATTATCTCTGAGCTGAAAGTTGAAGGCGGATGCAACTGCCAGTTTGCACTCCATCCGGAATCGATGCAGTATGCGGTTATCGAGGTTAATCCCCGTGTTTCCCGTTCTTCTGCGCTGGCTTCCAAGGCAACCGGTTACCCGATTGCAAAGGTTGCAACCAAGATCGCTATCGGTTATACGATGGACGAGATTATCAACGCCGTTACCGGTACAACCTATGCCTGCTTTGAGCCGGCACTGGACTACCTGGTCGTCAAATTCCCCAAGTGGCCGTTTGACAAGTTTGTCTATGCAAAACGTACCCTCGGTACCCAGATGAAGGCTACCGGTGAGGTCATGGCAATCGGTACTTCCTTTGAACAAGGCATCATGAAGGCTGTCAGAGGTATCGAACTGGGTCTGGAAACGCTGACCCTGCCGGAATTTGAAGAATATTCCGATGAACAGATTGAAGCACAGATCCATCAGCCGGATGACCAGAGAATCTATGCGATCTATGAAGGCCTCAAGAGAGGATTCTCGATTGAACATATCCATGAGGTAACCATGGTCGACGAATGGTTCCTCAACAAGCTGATGAACCTCGTCCGGATGGATGCTGAACTGAAAGACGGCGAACTGACGCTGGAAAAATATATCCGCGCTAAAAAGATGGGCTATCTGGATTCCACCATTTCCCGGTTCTCCGGTCAGGAACTGCCCGCAGTACGGTATGCAGGCTACAAGATGGTTGATACCTGTGCGGCTGAGTTCAAGGCAAAAACTCCTTACTTCTACTCGACCTATGACGATGAAAACGAAGCGGCTGAGTTTATTGCAAGACAGGATACCGGCCGTAAAAAGGTTATCGTCTTCGGTTCCGGCCCGATTCGTATCGGTCAGGGCATCGAGTTTGACTACTGCTCGGTTCACTGTGTATGGGAGCTGAGAAGACTCGGCTATGAAACCATCATTGCCAACAATAACCCGGAAACCGTTTCGACTGACTTTGATACCGGCGACCGTCTGTACTTTGACCCGCTGTGCAAAGAGGACGTCCGCAACCTGATCGAAACTGAAAAACCGTATGGTGTTATCGTACAGTTCGGTGGTCAGACCGCTATCAAGCTGACCAAATATCTCCAGGACATCGGTGCCAACATCCTGGGTACTTCCGCAGACGCAATCGACGAGGCAGAAGACAGAGAACGCTTTGATGAACTGCTGGAACGCTGCGGCATTCCGAGAGCTGCCGGTCATACGGTATTCACTACCGAGGAAGCGCTGAAAGCCGGCAACGAACTGGGCTACCCGGTTCTGATGCGTCCTTCCTATGTCTTGGGCGGTCAGAATATGATTATCGCTTACAACGATGCCGATATCCGCGAATATATGGCGATTATTACCGCTCATGGACTGGAAAGCCCGGTTCTGATCGATAAGTATCTGCAGGGTATTGAGGTTGAGGTTGACGCAATCTCTGACGGCGAAGATTACCTGATTCCCGGTATCATGCAGCATATCGAACGTGCAGGCGTCCACTCGGGCGACTCGATTTCGGTCTACCCTGCTCAGTCTCTCTCCCGTCATATCCGTCAGACCATTATTGAGTACACTGCACGGTTTGCAAGAGAACTCAAGGTCAAGGGTATGATTAACGTCCAGTACGTTGTCTACAACCATGAGGTTTACGTCATCGAGGTCAATCCCCGTTCTTCCCGTACCGTTCCGTATATCTCCAAAGTTACCGGCGTTCCGATGGTCCAGCTGGCAACCGATATCGCAATGGGCGCCAAACTGATCGACCTGGGATATGGCACCGGTCTGTACAAAGAGGCTGGTTACATTGCGGTCAAGGTTCCGGTATTCAGCTTTGCCAAACTGAACAACGTTGACACCATGATGGGCCCGGAAATGAAGTCCACCGGTGAGGTCTTAGGTATCGCTAAAAACCTCAATGACGCACTGATTAAGGGTCTGATTGCATCCGGCAATGAACTGAAAAAGGAAGGCGGCGTGCTGATCTCGGTCAGAAATGCCGACAAGGAAGAGGTTCTGGATGTTGCGGACAAGTTTGCATCGCTTGGATTTGAAATCTATGCGACTGCCGGTACCGCAGCGAAACTTAACCGCAATATGATCCCGACCAGCGTGGTCAAAAAGATCGGCGAGGACCCGGATAACAACGTCCTCACCCTGCTGGATTCCGGCAAAATCTCTTATGTTATCTCGACTTCTACCCACGGCCGTCAGCCGTCGCTCGACTCGGTCCAGATCAGAAGAAAAGCAGTTGAACGCTCGATCTGCTGTCTCTCCTGCATGGATACCGCAAACGCTGTCGCTGACTGTCTGGCTATGAACAGAGGTATCAACGATATCGAAATGGTCGATATCACTACAATCTGATCTGAATTTTTCATCCGCCTCAGCCGTAAGGAATTACGGTTGGGGCGGTATTTTTTTCCGAAGCAAATTGCACCAGCAGAAAAGCAAAATATCATATACTTTGTTAATATATTTTTCCTTATCATTATGGTATAATTTATTTAGGGAAAAATATATAGGAGGTGATATCCTCTATACTGTTAAGTGGGGTGTAATTTGCCCTGTGAACAAAAAATATTTGCTCTCCTCATTATCTTCTGTTTTTCATTCGTTCATCTATCTGTAATCAATGCTATAGAATGTACCTGATTCTTCCAGTCAATAATTGAAAGGAGGGCTCCCTGTGAAGAACCACAATCTGTCCCGGCTCTTGCTTACAATTGTGACTTTGGCCGTCTGCGCGGGATGCTGTTTTTCATGCAGCAGTTCGTCTGGACTCTCCGCGTGTAGGTCGGGTGACAACTTTATTTACAGCGAAAAGGAACCCTTCGGCATGACCCGCGATCAGGCCATGGAACTGTATGCCGACAGTTTCAGTGAAATTGCAGACGACTCTGGGCAAGCCTGGCGGACCAGTGTCCCGACCGAGCTGATCCCGCCCGACGTAAAGGAAATGTACGGCCGGAGCTGGAGACGGCAGCTCTCATTTGATGAGGATGCCTTTTATATGGGCTGTTACATCGCACACCTGGAGCCGGATACCTTTCAGGATGACTTCGCTCCCATTCTGGAGGATGCTTATGCCGTGTTTGGCGAAGGAAGTCTCCCGGAAGAGGAATATCAGTCACTGCTCGAGCAGGCAATCGAGGCAGAAGCCGATGGAAATGCAACCTGGGTTGGCGGATACTGGTCCGGCAGTGACGGCAGCTGTGTGCAGCTTTATGTCTTGGTCGGTCTGAAAAGTTCCTATGAAGTCGGCATCGCCATCAGCGGTCCAAGTGACCGGGTGAAGCCTTTTTCGGGAAGCAAAGATTTGACGCCGGTTTTGGAAAAATTGCCCCTCGAAAATACGCCATAAACCAGCCGTTTTAAGTTTTCCTATCAAAAAGGTGACGAAGTGGCTCCGCTCCGTCACCTTTTATATTTATATCGGCTGGTTTTCGGGAATGGAAACAGCTGATTCCGGATAAATTGGAACAGTTTTTCGGGCAAATGGCACTTTTTGCCGGTTTGGGGCTTGCATTTTCCTTGCATGTGTGGTATATTATATATAAAGTAAATATTATAAAAGAAAGGCTGGGAACGAAAAAAACGTCCCGGTCCTTTTGTTTGTCTGGGGAGCCTGCTCCCGGAAAGGATTTGTACAGATGAACAAAAATCAGATTATCAAAACCGTCTGGGACCTCACACAGCCGATTACCGACTCGCTCGGACTGACCCTGTGGGACGTCCTCTTCCTGAAAGAAGGCGCTACCTGGTCGCTGCGCATCATCATCGACCGTGAAAGCGGCGTCGATATGGATGCATGTGAGGCTGTCTCCCGCGCTCTTGACCCCAAACTGGATGAGGTTGACCCGATTGACCAGAGCTATGTGCTGGAAGTCTGGTCCGCCGGTTACGACCGTGAACTGGTCCGCGATTTCCACTTTACCTCCACCATCGGCAAAAAGGTCACTATCGGCCTCTTTACTGCTGAGAATGGTGAAAAGGAACCGGTTATGACCCTCAAAGAGTACGGCGGTAAGACAATTACCTGCACTGATGACGAGGGCAATGACCATGTTTATACCCTCTCTGAACTCCGTTTTGTCAGACGGAAGGACGAAATCAACTTTTCAAAAAACTACGGAGCATAAAACCGCTCCCCGATGACAGATTCATGAAAGGAATGGTTAAAGAAAAATGAACACCGAATTCTTCGACGCATTACAGTTGCTGGAAAGAGAAAAAGGCATCAAGGTTGACTACCTGGTCGAAAAAATTACCAATGCGATTATCATCGCTGTCAAAAAAGACTATGAGGTGGCTGATAACGTCACCGTCGTAATCGACCCTGAAAACGGCCGGTTCAGTGTTTCCATCACCAAAATGGTCGTGGATATCGTTGAGGTTCCGGAAACGGAAATCCTGCTGGATGAGGCTCTGGCTTATGATCCCGCTGCCAAGATTGGTTTCCCCTGTGTCATGCATCTGGATACCAAGAAATTTGGCCGTATCGCTGCCCAGACCGCAAAACATGTTATCCGTCAGGGTATCCGTGAAGCAGAACGCAGCCAGATGATGGAACAGTTCCAGGAAAAAGTCTGTGAGATCGTTACCGCTGTCGTTCAGAAGGTTGAACCGGCAAGCGGCAATGTTACCGTTGAAATCGACCACAACGAGTTCCTCCTCTTTAAGAATGACCAGCTGCCGGGCGATGACCTGCATGAAGGCGACCGGA
>DVLW01000207.1 GCA_018715285.1 Candidatus Faecivivens stercoripullorum
AGATCATCTGGATAATGGGCCGCGGAAGAAACGACATCTCGGGTATGACGGAAGAACAGACCGGACTGTACAAGCATGATGTACGGTATCTGGAAGATGGTTCGATTACGATTTTTGACAATTCGGGCGGAGTGGACAGCACTTCCCGTGTCTGCCGGTATTGGATTGATGAGGATACGCTGAAACTGGAAGATTTCGAGGAGTATACGACCGAATATAAATCCACTTCTATGGGCTGCGCCGGACTGGTGGACGATGATACAGACACGTATTTGATCTGTTATGGCGGTGGTATCGCGGATTTTGCTTTTGAGGAGCGGGATTTCAGCAGCGGAAAAGTAAATATGCAGCTGGAATTTGATAATGGTGATACCCTTTATCGTATCTTCCGCGGGACTGAATATACGCCGGTTGCGGCAGAATAATCGGCTGACCTTCGGGACAATCTGTTTAATAGACAGATTGTCCCGAGTTTTTTGGAAAAAAACGGACAGTTAGAATGAGATTTTACAGAAATATCCCAACTGCTTGACAAACGATACGATGTAGACTAAAATGAATCTGTATAGATATTTGCGCTTGGATTTTACCTGGAAAGGGGAATGACAAATGATAAAAATGGAGAACCATCTCGGTACGATCGAAATTTCAGAGCGTTTCTTCACCTCTCTGATCGGCGACGCGCTCAGTGATTCGTTTGGCGTCGCAGGACTGGCGCCTGCCCGTCCCCGTAAAAAAGGACTTCTGTCCTCACAGCCCCAAAAAAGCGTTGTAATCCGGGGAAAGGACGGTAAACTGGTGATCGATCTTCATATCCAGGTTACCTACGGCATCAATATCTCAGCAATCGTGACGAGCATTGTCCATAAAATCACCTATACGGTGGAGGACGTTACCGGAATCGGCGTCGCGGCAGTCAATGTATTTGTGGAAGGAATGCAGGTCAGCTGATCCTTTCAAAAACAGCAACGAGGCAGCAAGTCCTGCCCAATAAGGAGTGCACAAACGTGATAAACGGAATCATCCTGCGGGACGCGGTTATTTCCGCGGCTCATGTCATCGCAAACCAGAAACAGAAGGTTGATGAATTGAATGTATTCCCGGTACCTGATGGAGATACCGGAACCAATATGTCCATGACCATCGGTGCGGCTGTAAGAGAATTGGAACTGCTCCGCAATCCGACGGTTGAAGAAACTGCAAAAACGGCAGCTTCTGCCCTTCTGCGCGGCGCGCGCGGAAATTCGGGCGTTATTCTGTCGCTGTTGTTCCGCGGCTTTTCCAAGGGCCTTGCCGGCAAACAGGAAGCAACCGGACAGGATCTGTCGGATGCTCTGACGCTGGGTGTGGAAGCAGCGTACAAGGCGGTCATGAAACCGACCGAGGGTACCATTCTGACGGTTGCCCGTGAAGCAGCAGAAAAGGGCAGTGAAGTGGCTCTGTCCACCAATGACCCGATTGAGGTATTTACTGCAATTGTCAATCAGGCAGAAGAAACACTGGCCAAAACTCCGGAGATGCTGCCGGTTCTGAAAAAAGCAGGTGTTGTGGACGCTGGCGGCAAGGGCTTGTGTGTTATTTTCGGCGCGATGCTGGATGTATTCAAAGGCGGTTCGGTGGTTGCGTCTGCCGATGCTGCTGAAAAGAAAGCAGCACCCAAGCGCAGCGCTGTGGCAGAAGCTGAGGGCGATATCAAGTTTACCTATTGTACTGAGTTTATCGTCATGAAGGCGCCCGGCTGTGAGGATGCGCTCAAACTGCGTGCTTACCTCGAGTCGATTGGTGACTGTGTTGTAGTAGTAGATGACGAGGATATCATCAAGGTACATGTTCATTCCAACCATCCTGGTAATGCGATTGAAGAAGGCCTTAAATTCGGCGCCCTGACCTCTCTGAAGATTGAAAATATGCGTGAGCAGCATACCGAACAGGTTTTGCAGGCTGACCAGCAGGAGGAAAATGCTGATTACGTTCCGGTTGACCCGGATATCCCCTATGGTTTTGTGGCAGTTGCGGCAGGTGCCGGCGTACAGGCTCTGTTTACCGATCTGGGCGTCAATCAGGTAGTAACCGGCGGACAGACGATGAATCCGTCGACTGATGACATCCTTCATGCCATTCAGGCAACTCCGGCACAGACGGTTTTTGTCCTGCCCAATAACAAGAATATCATCATGGCAGCTGAACAGGCTGTAAGGCTTGCTGACCGCCGTGTATGTGTTCTCCCGACCCGGACAATTCCGCAGGGAATTACGGCGATGCTTGCGTTTGACCCGGACGCTGATTTCTCGGAAAACCGCCTGAATATGACCCGTGCACTGGATAATGTCCAGACCGGTCAGATTACTTTTGCGGCTCGGGACAGTGAGTTTGGCGGTCATTCCATCAAGGAAGGCGAGATTCTCGCGATGGAAAACGGCAAGCTGACTTTTGTGGAAAAGGATCTGAACAAAGCTGTTCTGAAACTGACCCGTTCGATGGTTGGTAAGACTTCCAGTTTTATCACGGTAATTTACGGCAGCGATGTATCGGAAGATATGGCGGCGACGGCGTATGAGCTGCTTCGTGCCAAGATCAGCGATGATATTGAGATCAATATGGTAAATGGCGGACAGCCTGTATATTATTATATTATCTCGGTTGAATAACAGGATATCTTTTGAGGCGCAGCCAGATTCGGCTGCGCCTTTTGCGTACCGTTTTTTATCGAATGTTTTGTTGCCAATTTCCGCCGCGATATGCTATAATAAAAAAGATTAGCCTTGTTTATCAGGATTGTTGACATAGATGTGGATGGAAAGGATGGCGGATATGCCGGAAGAGATTGAAGCAGCACGGGCAAATGATCTGCTGACAAAAGAAGAATGGGAGCCGCTGCTCCAGGACGAGAGTAAGCTGTCGCCGATGATGCAGCAGTATCTGAACGTGAAAAACCAGCATAAGGGATATATCCTGTTTTTCCGGCTCGGCGATTTTTATGAGATGTTTTTCGACGATGCGTTGACGGTATCGCGTGAACTGGAACTGACGCTGACGGGTAAAAACTGCGGTATGCCTAAACGTGCGCCGATGTGCGGAATACCGCATGTCTCGGCGGATACGTATGTACAGAAGCTGGTTGAAAAAGGATATAAGGTCGCCATCTGTGAACAGGTCGAATCTCCTTATCTGGCAAAGGGCGTTGTCAAGCGGGAAGTTATCCGTATTACCACTCCGGGAACGGTCATTGAAAGTACGATGCTGCTGGAAGACCAGAACAACTATATCGGTTCGGTTTATCTGGCAGAGAGCGGAGACAGTGCAGGCGTCTGCTTTGCGGATATTTCGACAGGTGAGATGCAGTTTGCTGAACTCGCCAGCAAGGATATCGTCCGGACGTTGATTGACGAACTGTCCAGATTTTCTCCCAGAGAGCTGCTGGTCAGTCCCGGGTGTAAAGAAAATGAGGAATTACAGCAGTTTATCCGGGGACGACTGGAGTGTGTTCAGAATTTCCTGTCGGATGAAGAATATCAGGATCAGGCACTTGAGCAGCTGGTGCTGGAACAGTTTCATACGGTATCTCTGGAAAATCTGGAACTGGGCGGCCGTAAGCTGGCACTGCGTGCGGTTGGAAGCCTGCTGTCCTATCTGGCGCAGACACAGAAAAACGGTATCCAGCGTTTGACCGGTCTGACCTGCTATACCGAAGAAAAATATCTTGCTCTTGACCTGACGGCAAGACGCAATCTCGAACTGACTGAAACAATGCGTTCGCGTGAAAAACGCGGTTCGCTTCTGTGGGTACTTGACCATACCAAAACCGCAATGGGCAAGCGTCTGATGCGTAAATACCTTGAGCAGCCGCTTCTCAACGTTGCACACATTACCCGCCGTCAGGCAGCCGTCGCAGAACTGTTTGATCGGACGATGGAACGTGGAGAACTGATTGACGGTCTGTCTGGTGTATATGATTTGCAGCGGCTGATGACTAAGGTCGTTTATGGAACAGTGGGTCCGCGTGACCTGCTGGCACTGGCGACAGCAGCCAGCCATCTTCCGCAGATCAAAGCGGTGACCCAGACACTCAATGCGGCCAAGCTCAGAGAGCTGGATACAAACCTTGATGTGCTGGCAGATGTACGGGAACTGATTGAAGCAGCGATCAATCCTGATTGTCCGCCGACGATGAAAGACGGCGGCGTTATCCGGAAGGGTTATTCCAACGAACTGGATGAGCTGACCGATTTGCAGGTCAATGCGCGCGACTACCTTCTGGAACTGGAAGAGCGTGAAAAAGAAGCAACTGGTATTAAGACGCTGAAAGTCGGTTATAATCGTGTATTTGGCTATTATATAGAAGTTTCCAAGTCCTTTATCAATCAGGTTCCCACGGATTGGGTACGCAAACAGACGCTGGTCGGCGGTGAACGGTATATCAACCAGGAACTTAAAGATTTGGAAAACCGGATGCTCTATGCAACAGAAAAGGTGCTTGCGCTGGAAGCGGAAATGTATGAGGATGTCCGCAAACGGGTACAGGAGCGTCTGCCGGTGATTGAAAAGACGGCTGCTGCGGTTGCAGAACTGGATGTACTGGCATCTCTTGCCGAAGTTGCGGTTCAGAACCGTTATGTCCGTCCGGATATTACCGTTTCGGGTACGATTCATATTGTGGGCGGCAGACATCCGGTTGTTGAAAAACTGAGTGCCGAAAGCGGATTGGCCGGTAAAAAGGAAAATACCGCCTTTATTCCCAATGATACCCTGCTGGATGGCTCGTCCAACCGGATTGCGATTATCACCGGTCCGAATATGGCCGGTAAATCCACCTATATGCGGCAGGTTGCGCTGATTACCATTATGGCGCAGATTGGTTCGTTTGTCCCGGCGCAGTCGGCGGAAATTTCGGTCTGTGACCGAATTTTCACCCGTGTCGGTGCGTCGGATGATTTGACTGCCGGACAGTCGACCTTTATGGTGGAGATGAGCGAAGTTGCGACGATTCTCAAAAACGCGACTTCCCGGAGTCTGGTTTTGCTGGACGAAATCGGGCGCGGTACTTCTACATTTGACGGCATGAGCATTGCACGTGCAGTTGTCGAGTATCTGCTGAATGAAAAGGGACTGGGCTGCAAGACGATGTTTGCGACTCATTACCATGAGCTGACCGATCTGGAAAACCAGTTTGCAGGGATTGTGAATTATAATATTGCGGTCCGTCGCCGTGGGGATGATATCATTTTCCTGAGAAAGATTGTTCGCGGCGGAACGGATGATTCCTATGGTATCGAAGTTGCCCATCTGGCCGGTGTACCTCAGAAGGTCATCCGCCGGGCAAAGGTTATCTTAAAGCAGCTGGAGGATTCTGCGGCTGCTGCCCGTGAAGTCGCAAAGGAACAGAGCGGCGAAGAAGAACCGATGCAGCTTCAGGTATCGATGGCACAGCAGCAGGATGAAAAGGTATTGCGTATGTTGCGGCAGTCAGACCTCGATTCGATGACACCGCGGGATGCACTGGACTTTTTGTATGAACTCAAAAAGATGATGATCTGAAAAGAGGCGATTGGTTTGGCTGGCAGATTATCTGAAATGACGCTGGAACAGTTGTGGCAGCTGTTCCCGATTATCCTGACTCCCTATAATCCCGACTGGAAGAACTGGTACCGGGAGCAGCAGGACATTTTGTCCGATGCGCTTCCGGCAGAACAGGTCATCAGAATCAGCTACGTCGGCAGTACTGCTATCGGAACCATCTGGGCAAAACCAACGGTGGATATTCTGGTCGAGGTGCGAAAGGAAAGCAATCTTACAGATTTGGCAAAACTGCTGGATGGGTGCGGGTATACGCTGATGTCCCGACAGGATAACAGAATGTCCTTTAACCTTGGGTATACCGAAAACGGATTTGCCGAAAAGGTATTTCATCTGCATCTGCGGCTGGAAGGAGATCACGATGAACTGTATTTCAGAGATTTCCTGATTGAATATCCGCAGGTTGCAAAGGAATATGAACAGCTCAAACTGTCTTTGTGGAAGCAGTTTGAGCATGACCGGGACGGCTATACCGAAGCGAAAACCGCATTTGTTCGGTCGGTTACCGAAAAGGCAAGACAGCTGTATAATGGACGCTATGAGACGGATTTGGAAAAGGGGATTGAGTGAATATGGCGCAGACAAATGATGTACGCTTTCTGCCGGTAAGCGCTG
>DVLW01000208.1 GCA_018715285.1 Candidatus Faecivivens stercoripullorum
CGTCTCGGCCACCCACCCTAGAAAGGAATAGACCACATACAGCAGCACGAGGTCATAATACCACGCATATTCCATGATTCTCTCCTTTTATTTTATACAGACCTATTCAGGGTATATCTGAAAACTCCCTAACGCCGTCCAATTCTACCAAAATACGACTCGGTGCTGCCGAAGCTGGAACCAAGTCCACCCTGTTTGGGGTTCTGCAACATGGTCGAAACAATAATCAGAAGGCAGGCAATCAGCAGAAATACGCCTGCTACAATCTCAAGTGCATTCATCTGTAACATTCCTTTCAGGTTAAACCAGGTATCCCGGCGTTTTGTACATCAATATCCAGATCATTATAGCATACTTCGCACCGGTTTGCAACCCCTGTATCAGTTATTTTGCGGTGAATTTTGCGTACAATGCGTTATGGTCAGAGTAACCGTTCACCGGCATCAATACCTGATCGACGTTCAGGGTATCTGCCGTGTAGAGGATATTGTCGATTGCCTGAGTATTCCAGTCAAGGCCGTGGTAGGTCGGGTAGTAAGTTTCTTCGGTGTTGACTGCGGTCAGGCGGTCGCTTAAAACGTTAAGTTCGTCAAAATCCTGAAGGTTGAAGTCACCTGCAACGATAATATACCGGTTCTTGTCAGCATCGACATCCAGTGCCAGATCGTACAGCTGCTGAGCACGCCAGTCACTGCGGACGTAGTTCAGATGTACAGTATAGACCGAAACCTCGATTCCATCGAGTTCAACAGTCGTATGGAAGTAACCTTGGTAAATCTCGGCGTATTCGGTGCCGTCCAGATACTCGATGTCATCCAGCGTGCCTTTAGTCAGAATAGCGGTTCCCAGTACGCCAGTATCGTAATCGCACTCGTAGCCGAAAAGTGATGTCGGGTACAGTCCGTCCGCAAGGTCGGTCATATTATTACTCTTATCGATACGCCGGGTTCCGATTTCGACTTCCTGAAGCAGGACGATATCGGGATTATAGGCGGTCAGCTGTTCTTTTTGTTTATCGATCATCCCGTTACCGTGGAGGATGTTCCAGGTCATCAGGGTGAAGCTGGTACCCGGTTCAGCTTTTTTAGTATAGCCGACGCCGAACAGCGACAGCAGCAGTACTGATATTACCAGCAGAATTTCCCATTTTTTGCGTTGTTTCAACTCTATCGTTCCTTCCCATAAACTCTTGCCGAATTTTGGCACATATACATTTATTATGCCTCATTTTCCCCCATTTGTCAAGGCACAGTGCCTGCGGCGGCGTGTCGCCGCTGACTTGTTCGCGACGGTCGCTCCTGCTTCGCAATCCGCTCGGTCGTGATAGTAACAGCCTTTGCGAACGCGGCACAGTGCCTGTGCTCCCAGTTTGCCGGGGTTTCAATCTCCCAAATAATGCTCAGCAGTTAAGAGCTTCGACCACCACCCAACGAGAAAAACTGCGCACACACTGCCGAGTGGTTCGACCGACGCGCAGAGCGTCGGCCCAAAGTTACGCACAATGTGGGGTCGATAATGACAAGAAGTTTAGGTCAAGCCTTTTCAAAGGCTTGCGGGTCCAGGGCGGCGCCCTGGGAGCTACCGACACGCACTATCTAACAATTTGTTTTCGCCGTCACTGGCTCAGGAAGGGCATGGGAAAACCAAGCAAGGGGTGTCCCATGTGATGAGGTGGGTTCGATGCCCACCTCATCACCTTTGCGAGGACAGCACTACCGATTACACTGTCACTGGAACTACGTGGGCCGGCACGGCGCTGACAAGTTTTCGACCTGTTCCCCTCTTTAACTGTCCGGTGGACAGTTGAAGACGGTACAAAGTATGGCAATCAGTACGACACTCCCCATCGCCACTAGTGGACAGTCGTGCAATGACGGAATGTTCCTGCTGCCTTGTTCGTATTGGTCGCTCCTGTTTCGCAATCCGCTCGAACGCAAAGAGATTGTACGCACACACTGCCAGTGCTGCACCATACGCCAGACGTATACACCCGCATAGCTGAAAAGTATTAGACAAAACCGCTGGGACAGCCTATAATTAAATTGAACGAAAGATATCCATCCACCTAGATATACAGAAAGAAGGATGACTGCTCATGAACAGAAAAGAACGTACAGAACAGAAAATGCAGGAGATTTTCCATACCCACGCCGCAGGTCAGGAAGGAACTGACCCGGTATTCATGCAGATATTGCAGGGATACATTTTCGGTGACGTCTGCTACACCGGGAGTCTCGATACCAAGATGCGGGAACTGATTACCATCACCATTCTGTCGACCCTGAACACGCTCCCACAGCTGAAAGCACATGTACAGGGCGGACTGAACGTGGGATGCAGTGCAATTGAAATCCGTGAAGCAGTCTACCAGTGCGCGCCGTTCATTGGTTTCCCGAAGACGCTGAACGCTATCTCGACAATGAACGAGGTGTTCACCCAGAATGGAATCACTCTGCCGCTGGATGAACAGGGCACGCTCACTGATGACAGCGAACGGTACGAAAAAGGTCTGGAAATCCAGTCGCCGCTGTATGGTACCGAGATTGCCGACCGGTATGAATGGCTGCCGGGCGAATTTGCACAGGCAGTACCGCGGTTTCTGACCGAGCTGTGCTTTGGGGACTTCAATACCCGCAAAGGCCTGGATGGAAAGACCCGTGAACTGCTGACGGTCGTATGCTTAACAGCGCTGGGCGGTGCGGAAACTCAGGTCAGAAGCCACGTTATGGGCGCACTGAAAGCTGGCAATACCCGTGAAGAAATCGTCTGCGCACTGGTACATGCAAGCGGATATACTGGAATCCCGCGGATGTTCAATGCGCTTAACTGCTGCAAAGACCTGCTGGCCTGCTGACGCAGGAGTGAAGAGTTTTGCCAAGGCAAAACGTTAAGTTTGGCTTACGCCAAGTGAAGTGTTCTGCTTACGCAGAACGTGAAGTTTGGTTTTCACAAGACACCTTTCGACAACCCCTGAAAGAAGGAACCGATATGCAATATACAAAACTGGGCAACTCCGACCTGAAGGTATCCCGTATCTGCATGGGATGCATGGGATTCGGCGATGCACATAACGGACAGCACAGCTGGACACTGGATGAAGCGTCTTCGCGTGAAATCATCCGGCATGGGCTGGAAATGGGCATCAACTTTTTTGACACCGCCATCAGCTACCAGAGCGGCACCAGTGAACAGTACCTGGGCCGAACACTGCGGGAATACGCACAGCGGGATAAAGTCATCGTCGCGACGAAATTCCTTCCGCGTACACAATCTGAAATCGAGGACGGCATTTCCGGCCAGCAGCATATCGAGCGGATGATCGACACCAGCCTGAAAAACCTCGGGCTTGATTACGTCGACCTGTACATCTACCATATGTGGGATTACCAGACGCCGCTGTATGACATCATGGACGGCTTAAACCGCATCGTCAAAGCCGGAAAAGCACGGTATATCGGGATATCCAACTGTTTCGCCTGCCAGCTGGCAAAGGCAAACGCACTGGCAGACAAGGAAGGTTTTGCGCGGTTTGTATCGGTACAGGGTCACTATAACCTGATTTTCCGTGAGGAAGAGCGTGAAATGGCGCGACTGTGCGCGGAAGACAACATTGCAATGACCCCATACAGTGCGCTTGCAGGCGGCAGACTGTCCAAACATCCCGGCGAAGACTCCAAACGGCTGCGGGAAGACAGTTACGCGAAACTCAAGTACGACGCGACTGCACAGCAGGACGGTGTTATTATTGAGCGTGTTGCCGAGCTGGCAGACCGTCACGGCGTAACGATGACCGAGATTTCCCTTGCATGGCTGCTGACGAAGGTGACAGCGCCGGTTGTTGGCGCAACCAAGCTGCACCATGTTGACGGAGCGGTGAAAGCGGTCGACCTGAAGCTGACCGATGAAGAGCTGCACTATCTGGAAGAAGCGTACGTTCCCCATAACCTGGTCGGCGTCATGGCGCAGAATACGCCTGCTATCGCAGGAGTTAAGTTTTCTGCTGACGCAGAAAGTTAAGTTTGGCTCACGCCAAGTTAAGTTTGCTGCTTACGCAGCAAGTGAAGTTTAGTTTTCCGAAAAAAACAGGCGCAGCAAGTAAAATTTGTTGCGCCCGCATTTTATTATTCCACATTTTGTTTTATCGTTCGGATAGATGAGACAAGCATAACACGAATAGCGGCGCAATCAGATTCGAGAGATTTATATTGTTCCTCATTGATATAATCTGTTCTGTATAAAAGTTCAAGCCAATATCCGGTTTCGTTTGCTTCTTTGAGGGCAATTTGCAGTTTCGCAATAAAATCTGCTTTTCCATGGGCATACTGTGCCTCGCGGATATTTGCACCGATAGAAGTACCGCTTCTGCCTATTTGGTTAGAGATGATATTTTCACGTTTATCTTTCAGATATTTGACAAGGTTAATGATTCGAACCGCAAAATCCATTGACTGTGTTCTCAGCTTACTTTCAGACATTACAACTCTTCCCGTAATTTTGAGCAAGGTTTCGTTTTCAAAAATATCTTGCGAAGCAAACTTCACTGCGCCAGCAA
>DVLW01000209.1 GCA_018715285.1 Candidatus Faecivivens stercoripullorum
ATTGATAGTTCAGGCAAAATATGGTATATTGAAAAGTGTTCAAGAGGAGAACTATACAAGGTTTCCGGGCGTTCCATATGCGTTCACCTGTCTGGTGTACTGTACTGGAAACAGCTGGGGCTGGAAAGATCACAGTGTCCGGATGTCGGATGTTGAGCTTTAGAGGAGGAAAACTATGGCTGATGTAAAAATTTTTCCGCCAATGTCTGAGCGGGAAATCAAAGGTGCAGAAATTTCCCGTTATGCTGCTGCGGAAGGAATGGTATTGCTTAAAAATGAGAATGCGGCCCTTCCACTTGCTTCGGGAAGCATAGTCGCGCTGTTTGGAAATGGCGCTGCGCGGACGGTACGCGGTGGTACCGGTTCCGGTGACCCTTTTAATGGAGGCCTTTCCGGCGGTGGCGATGCCAATATCAATCTGTCACCTCGCTATCATATCAATATTCTGGATGCAATGGAAGAGGAATATACCGTTGTCAGCGGTGAACTGCTGCGTGAATATGCGGTGGAATATGACCGTGCCCGTGATGCCCAGAAAGACCATGTTATGTCGGTTTTTGCATTTCCTGAGCAGAAACTGACAGAGGAAATGGTGGCAGGTTATCGGGAACAGACTGGAACGGCTGTGTTTGTCATTTCCCGTAATTCAGGTGAAGGCAACGATCGTGCCATGACCCAACAGGCCACCATCGACGGCGAAACAAAAGAAATCGGAGATTATCGTCTGGCGGCAACAGAAAAAGAAAATCTGAAACTGCTCCGGAAGATCTTTGACAAACTGATTCTGGTTCTGAATGTCGCCGGTCCGGTTTCGGTTGAGGACCTGAGCCAGTCGGGTGCAGACGCTGTCCTGCTGATGGGACAGGCAGGTCAGGAAGGCGGAAGGGCAGTCGTGGATATCCTGACCGGCAGAGTGACTCCTTCCGGTAAACTGACTGCGACCTGGGCAGAAAAATATGAGGATTATCCGACATCCGACGTATTTTTGAAGGACCCGATTCAGGCACCGTACCCGGAGGGAATCTATGTCGGCTACCGGTATTTTGATACGTTTGACAAACATCCGGGTTATCCGTTTGGATATGGTCTGTCGTATACGACGTTTGCACTGGATGAATATCATGCCGAGTTGAACGGTGATGTGCTGACACTCTCAGTGCAGGTTGCCAATACCGGCAGTTATCCCGGTAAAGAAGTGGTACAGCTGTATGTATCCGCTCCTGTCACCGAATTGGATATGCCAGCTCATGAGCTGAAAGGATTCCAGAAGACCGACTGCCTCCAGCCTGGTGCGAAACAGACGGTGACCATCAGCCTGCCGGTTCAGAATCTTGCTTCCTACAGTGAAGCACATGGCGGTTATATCCTTTCCAAAGGTCTGTATCATATCAGCCTCGGTACATCTTCCCGCAATACGGCCCCGGTATGCAGCCTGTCAGTTCCCGAAACCGGTTGTATCAGACGGGTAGATATTGCGTTGCCGCTCAAACAGCCACTCGAAGAACTCAGAGGCTGGACTGTACGTCCGAATGAAAAAGCATGGGAAAAGGTTCCGGTTCTTGCACTGGAAAAAATGCCGGCTATGGTGGATGGACGTTCGTCATACGCGGATGAATCGGTGGTTACCTATACGACTGATGAAGAATATATGCCGGTGATGCCGTATGAAAAGGTGAAGGTCGTACCCAAAGCTGACTGGAAACTGACTGATGTTTTTGCAGGCATTGTTTCGATGGAAGAGTTTGTTGCCCAGCTGTCCAATGCTCAGCTCGCTGATCTCTGCTGTGGTACAGGATGGGGTGTAGCAGATGCAGATCATCCGGTCGTTGGTGCAAGCTCGGAATCTGTACCTGGTGCGGCTGGTGAAACAACCCATCAGATGGAGGATACCTTTGGTATTCCTTCCATTGTTATGGCCGATGGCCCTGGCGGCATTCGGGTAACCCAGCAGTTTGAGGCAACCAATATTGATACTGGTGAGAAAACGACTGTTTATCATTTCTGTACCGCATGGCCGGTCGGCACGCTTCTGGCACAGTCGTTTGACCCGAAGGTGCTGGAAAAAGTAGGGTACGGTATGGCTAAAGATTTGCAGGCGCTGCAAATCGCGTTGGTACTTGGTCCCGGCATCAATATCCAGCGTGACCCGATGTGTGGACGAAACTTTGAATACTATTCGGAAGACCCGCTGGTAGCCGGTACTATGGCCGCTGCCATCATTCAGGGAATCCAGAGTGTACCCGGATGCGGTGGTTGTATCAAGCATTATGCTGCTAATAATCAGGAATTGAACCGTCATATGTCCAATTCGATTGTGGGCCAGCGTGCTCTCAGAGAAATTTATCTTGAGCCGTTCAGAATTGCGATCGAACAGTCGCAGCCGTGGAGCATCATGACCTCCTATAACCTTATCAATGGTGTGCCGACTGCCGACAGCTTTGATTTGTGCACCAATCTGGCACGGGGTGAATGGGACTTTAAGGGCCTGATTATGACCGACTGGAATGGCGGAAGCAGCACTCCGTGGATTTCGATGCACGCTGGCAATGATCTGATTATGCCGGGCGGAAAATCCCGCGTCCTCAACATTTTGCAGGAAGTAGAAACGGTATATCCGGTGTTCGATGAACGCGGACAGGTTGTGATGGAAAAAGAGCTGCCCTTCCTTCCTGCGCATACCGCACGCTGGAATTCCTTTGAACCGTGCAGTGATGGCGATACCTGCCTTGAGGCTACACTGTCCGATGGGCATATCGCAACTATTCAGGATGGTAAGATTCTGGTGGATGGAGAACCTGTATTTCTCAAAGCTGCGGGAATGAAAGAGTTTATGAAGGACCCGCAGCATTTTGCGCCATTCTATCATCCGCTGGATGAGAAAATTGGCTCGGTTTCTGATGATGGGCGTACCATTACCTATCGTGGAAAGCTGAATAAAACCAGACGAATCTGCCGCGGCGATATTCAGAGATGCGCTGCCAATATCTTGTCTGTTATCATGAAATCTGAATTTGCAAAATAAATACGTTGAGCAGTATGCTATCGTGAAAAAGCCAGAACCACCGATTCAGTGGTTCTGGCTTTTTATCATGACCGGCTATCAGAAAATAAAACGCTCACAATTGCAGGATTTTAATTGTATGAACTGGTCGATGTATGGCTTTATAAAAGATGGATAGCCTGATAATCGGCTTCGTTGGTTAAGGGATTGCGTTTGGTGTAGTCAAAAAGTACGGCCGTCAGTCCGGGAGCTGGAACATGATTTCCCTGTCCCAGACTGCATACGTCATACCGGAACAGTTCGATATGGCACATCCTTGCAAGCTGAGCCGGATTATAGCCGGTCAGATGCGGCAATAACTGTTCCATCTGCGTTTTATCGTGATAAAACCGGCTGCGCGCCTCTTTGGTATCCGGAGCATCCCATTGCAGTGCTTCAGGCATTCGTCTGGCGTTTTCTCCCAGATACAGGTCAAAACGCAGCAGGTCTGCGATTACATCCAAATATGGGTGCAGTATTTCCTGCGTGGTACAGAATTCATAAAAGAGCAGAGAATATTCCGCCCGGTTGTGTTTGACTGCGCGATACCCTTTATCTTCCCAGTAATTGCCCAGTGCCTGGAAAAATTCAAAAGGTGAAGGAACCACTATAGTAATAAACTGAATGGTTCGCAGTGCCTTGGGAGAATTATAAAAAGTTTCTACCATTTCTTCCAGCAGTTTGAGTTGG
>DVLW01000210.1 GCA_018715285.1 Candidatus Faecivivens stercoripullorum
TTTTTGGTCAGAAAATTATTCGCCAAATACCTTGAGATAATCTACCTTGAATTTTTCGATACCGGCATCGGTCAGTGGATGATGGGTCATCTGCTCGATTACCTTGTATGGAACGGTCGCGATATCCGCACCGGCCAGTGCACAGTCAGTGACATGGATCGGATTGCGGACAGAAGCGGCGATAATCTGGGTATCGATATCATCATACATTGCAAACATATTGGAGATAGTGCGAATCAGGTCGATACCGGGCTGGCCGATATCATCCAGACGGCCAAGGAACGGCGATACATAGGTTGCACCGGCACGAGCTGCGAGCAGCGCCTGGTTTGCACTGAAAATCAGCGTGCAGTTGGTCGGGATTCCCTCAGCAGAAAGGACCTTGATGGCTTTCAGGCCTTCAACCGTCATCGGGATTTTTACGACCATGTGCTCCGGGTCAAGCGCATAGATTGCGCGGCCTTCTGCGATCATGCCCTCAGCATCTTCGGTAGTAGCTTTGACTTCGCCGGAGATGGGACCATCCACGATAGAAGCAATCTCCTTGAGGGTTTCGGCATAATCTCTGCCTTCTTTTGCAATCAGGCTGGGATTGGTGGTAACACCGGCGATGACACCCATATCATTGGCTTTTCTGATTTCCTTTACGTTTGCGGTATCGATATAAAACTTCATAACAGACAACCCCTTTATCTTACAGATTCATATTTTGACTCATTTAAAAAGGTGCATTTACCTGTCAGCCGATTTTTTTGAGCATCTCCACAACCAGCGCTTCATCGACTTTTACCGGTGTTAACGGTGCAAAGGCTTCCTTACAGATTTCCTGTGCAAGGGTATGGATATTGCTTTCGTCAATCGGGAAAGAACAGGTCTTTCCATCATACAGGCGGTCACGGAATGCACGATAAGCCTGTGCTGTCAGGCGGCCGATCTGCTGAGGTGAAACATTTTTCGGAAAATCTACCCCGAGGATTCTGCCGGTATATCTGACTTTTTCAGGCAGTACATCCGCTACGGTTTCGATTGTCACCGGCAGCGTGTACGAGCAGACCAGTCCATGAGGCAGATGGGATTTTGCTCCCAGTACATGTGCCATCGAATGCCCAATATGCGCACAGCCATTTGAAAGCATCCAGCCGCCTAAAGAAGACGCAACCGCCATACGTTGTCTGGCAGTCTGGTTGTCCGGTTCGTTCTTAGCGACCGGCAGCCACTCAAATACTTCCGCCATTACTTTTTCACAGACGGCATCAGCCATTGGATTGCTTGCCAGTGATGTATATGCCTCAAAGGCGTGGGAGAAAACATCCAGCCCGGTGTTTACCGTCAGAGATGCAGGCATGGTAGCCGTCAATGCCGGGTCAACGATTGCAAACTCGCCATAAGCATGAAGAGCAAGTTTCTGTGATGTTTCGGTATTGGTCACAATCATTCCCATGGACAGTTCACTTCCGGTTCCGGCAGTGGTGGGGATACAGATCAGGCCGGATGTAGGCTTACTGACAGCGCCTTCTTTTGTATAGTCCAGAATTTTCCCGGGATTAAAACGAAGCAGGTTAATGCCTTTAGCCGTATCGATGGTACTGCCGCCGCCTACAGCAATAATACAGTCACAGCAATGGCTGGCACAGAAAGCAGCGCCTTCGTCAATAATATCAGCGGGCGGATCGGGCTGTACCTTATCAAAAACTGCTGCCGGTATATTCTGCTGCTGCAACAATTTTTCGATACGTTCCAGCAGTCCAAGCTGGACGACCGACTGATCGCATACAATCAAAGGCCGCTGGAATCCTTCGTCAGCCAGCAATGCAGGAAGCTGTGTGATACTGTCCCAACCAGCAATCATTTTTACCGTCTGCTCAAAAGCGTAATTCATATGAACATCCTCCTTTTTTAATCTGCGATGCAGCCATCAGCTGCCGCAATACTTTTCGTATCAAAGTGCATCCGCGCTATTTTATTTGCTTCCCTTCCATTTGCCACTGGCAAGATCATCGACAGCTTTGTCATAATGCTTATCCAGATTAAAGAAAGCCATACAAACAATGCCGACCACACCGGTTACAACCGGAATCCAGATATTTGCGATATTCAATGACAGCACAGCGGCAGAACTGGTCGGGTCAGCGTTAAAGTTTCCAGCTCCCAGAATCCATCCCAGAGCAGCTGTTCCCAACCCAGAACCGACCTTCATGCAGAACGAGGAAGCTGCATTTCCCATTCCGATCGCGTTGACGCCGGTCAGCCAGGTACCATAAGTAATTGCGTCCTGAAGCAGGCCAAACATACTTGCAGCCGCAAAACCAAACGCCGCACCTTTCAACACGTTGCACGCAATAACAAGCTGTGCATTACTGCCAGCAAGCGCCGTTAAAACGAAAGAAACAGCCGAAGCAGTCATGCCAATCAGGGCGGTATTGCGTTTGCCGATTTTTTTCATGATAAACGGAGTGATAAACATCATCACAATCTGAGCCAGCGAAAGCGCATTGGACATTGGCATAAACGCACTCTCATCTCCCAGCACATACTGCGCAAAATACAGGGCACTGCCATAAAATGTAGACATCATAAAATACATGGTAAACAGAAAAACAACCATCAAAAGCCAGTATTTATTTTTAACCAGGCTCTTAAAGCTATCGACAGCAGAAACCGTATGGTTTTGATCGTTTTCTGCAGAGATGTCGGTCACCCGCTCTTTACAGCCGAAAAAGGTTATCATATTCAGAAGGATAAATACAATTCCCAACACGACAAAAGTCAAAGACCAACCCATCTGGCTGTTTTCATCGCCGCCGCCAAAATAAGTGCACATTTTCATGACAAAAGTGTTTACCGTCATCGTGCCTGCCGTTGCAAACAGCATACGGAAATTGCCCAGCAGCCCACGTTCATACTGGTTAGTGGTCATCAGTCCCTGTAAAGTGGCATACGGGACATTGATATCCGTATAGAAAACAGTTGAGACGAGGTTATAGGTCA
>DVLW01000211.1 GCA_018715285.1 Candidatus Faecivivens stercoripullorum
TGAACGTCCACTTTTTACCTTTGACCTGCCCAATTATGAAGCAACCGACTTCTTTGGCGGCGATTTGGAAGGAATCCGGCAGAAGCTCCCTTACCTGCGGGAACTGGGAGTCAGCATTATCTATCTGAATCCTATTTTTGAAGCGGCGAGCAACCATCGTTACAATACTGCCAATTATATGGCGATAGACCCTTATCTTGGAACCGAAGAGGATTTCAAACGGCTTTGTAAAGAGGCCGGAGAGATGGGAATCCGGATTATTCTGGACGGTGTATTCTCGCATACCGGTTCTGACTCAATTTATTTTGATAAGAATGGGCATTATGCCGGCGTTGGTGCATGGGAATCGAGTGATTCGCCTTACTACAGCTGGTACAATTTCACCGATTCGGGTACCGGATATGACTGCTGGTGGGGATTCCCGACGCTGCCGAATGTCAATGAAACCGACCCCAATTATCTTGAGTATATCTGCGGTGATGAAGGAGTGCTCCGTCACTGGATGAAGCGCGGCGCGTTTGGCTGGCGGCTGGATGTTGCCGATGAGCTGCCGGATAAATTCCTGATGCGGCTGCGCAAGTCGGTCAAAGGATATGACCCAGATGCCTATATCCTCGGTGAGGTCTGGGAAGACGCTTCCAACAAGTGCAGTTATGATGTCCGCCGTCCGTATCTTCAGGGTGAGGAACTGGACAGCGTTATGAATTACCCCTGGTGCAATGCGATTTTGTCGTTTGTCCGCAGTGGAGATGCAGACGCTTTCTATACCGCTGTCATGACGATTCTTGACCATTATCCCTGGCCGTCGATTGCGACGCTGATGACGCCGCTGTCGACTCATGACTCGGTACGTGCACTGACAGCGTTGGGTGTGGAGCATGAGGTACCTGCCCAGGACCGTCCGGAATACAAGATGACACAGGATGAGTATTGGAAAGGCGTTCAGCGGCTGAAACTGGCGGCTACTTTGCAGTATACTTTGCCTGGGTTCCCGTCGCTCTATTACGGCGATGAAATCGGTATGTATGGATTTGCCGATCCGTGGAACAGACGGACTTTCAGCTGGGATAATATTGATGCCGGACTGCATGATTTTTATGTCCGTCTGGGCAAGATGCGCCGGGAAAATACCGCTGATTTTACCCGTCCGCTCAAGTTCTTTGACCTGGATACCGGTGTTATTGCCTATTCGCGCGGCAGTCTGCTGGTTGTTGTCAATGCGTCTGAGTCGGATTATCAGTGGCCGGCTATGATTGATTCGCTGGTCTTCTCGACCGGAAACGCTTCGATTACCGAAACGGGTATCCTTGTCAGCAGAATGAGCGCCGCTGTTTTCCGGCTGCGCAAGGAATACTGGCAGGAATAACCGTTTGTATCAATAAAAGGACGAGGAAAGGTGGTATGTCCGATGACACCGCATATTGGAGCGGAAAAAGGGGATTTTGCCCCGACTGTACTGATGCCCGGAGACCCTTTGCGGGCAAAGTTTATCGCGGAAAACTTTCTGGAGGCACCCAAACTTGTTACTTCGGTGCGCGGAATTTACGGATATACCGGGACTTTTGGCGGTGTACCGGTTTCGGTGATGGCAAGCGGAATGGGATGTCCTTCAATGGGTATCTATTCCCATGAGCTGTACAGCTTTTATGATGTGCAGAACATTATCCGTATCGGCAGTGCAGGTGCGCTTCGGGCAGATGTACCGCTGCGCAGTCTGGTAATCGGGATGAGTTCTTCGACCAATTCTCACTTTGGAGAGAAGTTTTCGCTGCCTGGACTGATTGCACCGACAGCCGACTGGACGCTGCTGGAAACGATGGTGGACAGCTGCCGGGAACTGGGCGTAGATTATAAGGTCGGGAGCCTGTTTTGCAGTGATACCTTCTATGATGACCGGGATACCGGCGCATGGGCAAAGATGGGATGTCTGGCGGTTGAAATGGAATCGGCGGCACTCTATCTGACAGCGGCTGACTGTGGTAAAAAGGCGCTGGCTATCTGCACGATTTCGGATTCTCTTGCGACCGGTGAACGGCTGTCTGCTGAGGAACGGCAGACCGGATTTACCGATATGATGCGGGCTGCTCTGGAAACTGCACGCAGGATGGGATGACCTGAATTGGCAGTCGAGCCTTACGTCTGCTAATTTTTGAAAATAATCCTTGAATTCTTCACAAATACGGGTTATAATAGGGAATGTGGGACTTCTGTCCTGCGATTTTCCATTGTAATCCGTATTTTTTTGTGAGATAGAAAGGAAGTCTGGTTTCATGACCAAAATTGATATTTTCTCCGGTTTTCTGGGTGCCGGTAAAACAACTCTGATTAAAAAGCTGATTGCAGAAGGCTATCAGGGTGAAAAGCTGGTACTGATCGAAAACGAGTTTGGCGAAATCGGAATTGACGGGGGATTTTTGAAGGATTCCGGCGTTCAGATCAATGAGATGAACTCCGGTTGTATCTGCTGCAGCCTGGTCGGCGATTTTGCAACCGCTCTGCATCAGGTAATTGAAGAGTACCATCCTGACCGTATTCTGATTGAACCGTCCGGTGTCGGCAAGCTGTCGGACGTTATCCGTGCTGTTCAGTCGGCGGATACCGCAGGTGCTGTACTGGGTGGATTCACCACCGTTGCCGATGCGGGCAAGGTCAAAATGTACATGAAAAACTTCGGCGAATTTTATAATAACCAGATCGAGCACGCTTCGACGATTATCCTGTCCCGTACTCAGAATATTAAAGAGGACAAGCTGGAAGCTGCCGTTGCGCTGCTGCGTGAACATAATGCGCAGGCTTCGATCATCACCACTCCCTGGGATCAGCTGACTGGTAAACAGATTCTGGAGGTTATGGAACAGAAGTCTACCCTTCAGGCTGAACTGGATGCGCTTGCTGCTGAGATTGAGCATGAGCATCACCATCATGAGGATGAAGAATGCTGCTGCGGTCACGACCATGACCACGATCATGAACATCATCATGAAGACGGCGAGTGCTGCCACGATCATGACCATGAGCATGAACACCACCATGACCACGATCACGAGCATCATCATGAAGATGGTGAATGCTGCTGCCACGATCATGACCATGAACATGAGCATGAGCATCATCACGACCACGATCACGAACATCATCATGAAGACGGCGAATGCTGCTGTGGCCACGATCACCATCATGACCATCACCATCATCACGCTGATGAAGTCTTTACCAGCTTCGGACGTGAGACAACTCGCCGCTTTACCGATGAAGAAATCCGGCATGCACTGGAAGCACTGGACGATACCGAAAAATATGGTATCATCCTGCGTGCAAAGGGAATTGTGCAGGGTGCTGATGGACAGTGGATTCATTTTGACTATGTTCCCGGAGACGTGGATGTCCGTCATGGCAGCGCCGAGATTATCGGCCGTCTGTGCGTAATCGGCTCCAAGCTGAATGAACAGGCAGTCGCGGCACTGTTTGGCCTGAACTGAGAGGAGAAGTGCAATGCCAGCTGAGATTCCCGTATATCTTTTTACCGGCTTTCTGGAGGCCGGCAAAACCAAATTCATCCAGGAAACGCTGGAAGACCCTCGATTTAACGGCGATAAGGAAAAGACGTTGCTGCTGTTGTGCGAAGAAGGCGAGGAAGAATATGATCCTGACCGCTTTTATGACAGCAAAAATGTCTTTATCGAAACACTCGATGACCCTGAACAGCTCAATGAAGTATACCTCACCGGTCTGATTCGCAAAACAAAAGCGACCCGTGTGGTATTGGAATATAACGGAATGTGGCTGGTACAGGATCTGTACAACAAGATTCCGGAAAACTGGGTGATTTATCAGGAGTTCTTGCTCTGTGATGCAAACACCTTCCTTTCCTACAACCAGAACATGCGTCAGCTGGTGGTAGACAAGCTCAGTTCCTGTGAAATTGTCGTCTTCAACCGTGCGCCGATGGATGTAGACAAGGATTCTTTCCATAAGATTGTTCGCGGCGTTTCCCGTCGGACAGATATCGCGTATGAGCATCTGGACGGCAGTGTCGAATACGATGAGATTGAAGACCCGCTGCCGTTTGATATCGAAGCACCGGTGATTACCGTTGAGGATCGGGATTTTGCCCTCTTTTACCGGGATATCGCCGAAGAACCCAAAAAGTACGACGGCAAGACGGTGCATTTCAAAGGCATGGTCGCGCTTGATAAGCGGTTCCCCAAAGGAATGATTGCGGTCGGACGGTTCGTTATGACCTGCTGTGAAGCCGATACCCAGTATATGAGCTTCCTGTGCAATATTCCTGCCGGTGAACATCCGGCGCATAAAGACTGGCTGGAAGTCACGGCTAAAGTCGCGGTCAAAAACCACCCGTTGTATAAAGGTGTCGGCCCGGTACTGACGGCAACTTCTATTGAGAAGGCAAAAGCGCCTGAACAGGAAGTTGCAACATTCTATTGATATAAATCCAATAAACGTCCATCGTCAGCCGCGGTGGACGTTTATGTTTATTGATGGACAGTAAGCTCGAATTTGATCGGAGGACGGTTTTAGTGGCTAAGGACATGAGCGGCGTGCGTGAGCTGATTGCCGATATACTGGATTTGCTGGGAACGGTGCTGGAATGGGCAGAGGAACTATTCAGATAATGGTACAACAGGAGGTGTCTGCTGTGAATGAAGAATTTCGCGTGATCTTTGATTATATGGAAAGCTGTATGCGGGATATGGCGCACGATCGGGAACATATCTGGCGGGTACTGGCGGCGGCTGTCGATATCGCCCGGAATATCCCAGAAAAGGTGGATATCCGTATTCTGACTGCTGCCTGTCTGCTGCACGATATCGGGCGGCAGGAGGAAGACGCTGACCCGGCGCTTGACCATGCAGTGGTTGGAGCGGAAAAGGCATACCATTTCCTGACCGAAAGCGGCTGGAGTGAAGTGGACGCCGGTCGGGTACGGGATTGCATTGCTGCTCATCGGTATCGGAGCGGATGTAAACCGCCAGCTACCATCGAAGGAAAGATCCTGTTTGACGCAGATAAGCTGGATGTAACCGGCACAGTCGGTGTGGCGAGAACACTGATCTACGAGGGTGCACACAATGAGCCGCTTTATCTGACCGGTGCGAACGGAATGCCTTCGGAGGGTGATCTGCCGGGTGAAGAATCATTTATCCATGAATACCATTTTAAACTGTCAAAGCTGGCAGACCGATTTTTTACCGAATATGCCCATAATATTGCATTGCGGAGAATGCAGGCGGCAGAACAGTTTTACCTTGCGCTGAAATCCGAAATTACCGAAAGCTGTGAAATGAAAAAGCGCCTGTTGGAAAACTGGACAGATTGATAAAAACGGGTTTATCCCATCAATAACGGATTTAGGCAAGATATCATAATAAAAAGGTCGGAATTATCCCATGAATGGGTCGCTTTCCGGCCTTTTTTTCTGTTTGTGGCTGTGTTATCATATAGACAGTGAATTTTAAGTTTGCGGCAATCTCGAAAGGATGGATATCATGAAACAGGTATATAACCCCTATCTTCCGCTGACCGAATTTGTTCCCGACGGTGAACCCCATCTGTTCGACGGACGAGTCTATATCTATGGTTCTCACGACGTTCCCGGCGGCGTTAAATACTGCGAGGGACATTACGTTACCTGGTCGGCTCCGGAAAATGATCTGACCGACTGGCAGTATGAGGGTGTCATTTACCGCCGCGATCAGGACCCTTCCAACGCTGATGATAAGATGCAGCTCTGGGCACCGGACGTTACCCGTGGACCGGATGGACGGTATTATATCTATTACTGCTTTTCTTTCTATCCTGAGATTGGCGTTGCAGTCAGTGATTCGCCTGCCGGACCGTTCGAGTTTTACGGACATATCCATTATCCCGACGGTAAGGTTCTGCGTGAGTTCATGCCGTTTGACCCGGCAGTTCTGACCGATGACGACGGACGGGTATATCTCTATTATGGTTTTGCACCTGCTGCTGAAAAGGAAATGAAATTCCCCAAGCTCTCTAAAGAAGAGCTGGAAAAGGCTCCCGAAGCAAGCCGCGCAACGATTGAACGGCTGATGAATACCGAGTTTGGCGAAAACGGTATGGTTGCTGAGCTGGAACCGGATATGCTGACCCTGAAAGAAACGCCTCGTCCGCTGATTCCCGGCGGTCATCATACAGAGGGTACCGGCTTTGAAGGACACGGATTCTTTGAAGCATCTTCTATCCGCAAAGTTGGCGATAAATATTACTTTGTTTATTCTTCCCATAAGAGCCACGAACTCTGTTATGCGACCAGTGACCGTCCTGACAGAGGCTTTGTCTATGGCGGTACCATCGTTTCCAACGGTGATATCGGACTGGACGGACGTACCCAGCCGGTCAATACCCTTGGCAATAACCACGGCGGCATGGTACAGGCAAACGGTGAATGGTACATCTTCTATCATCGTCAGACCAACGGTACCGAGTATTCCCGTCAGGGATGCGCTGAAAAGATTGAAATCCGTCCGGACGGCAGTATCGCACAGGTGGAAATCACTTCCTGTGGCCTGAACGGCGGCCCGTTGTGCGGCAAAGGCGAATACCCGGCGGCAATTGCCTGCCATCTGACCAGCCCCACAACCACCAGCTCGATCAATTACAATAACCCGGTCATGAAAACCCAGACCCGTATCACCGAGGAAACTGATAATGGTGAGCATATCCCGTTTGTCACTGCTGTTGCAGGTGGCACGGTACTTGGATATAAGTATTTCCGGTTTGAACAGCTTTCCGGCGTGACCTTGACAGTACGCGGTAGCTTCAACGGAACTGTTACCGTTTCGACCGATATCGAAGGCAGTGCAAGTGCTGTTTCGACGGCAGTTTCGGTCAATAGCGCTGCATGGACCAAAGTGCAGCTGAATGCACCGGCTCTGACCGGCGATTATCCTCTCTATCTGCATTTTTCGGGAGAAGGAAATCTCGATATTCAGACAATTACCCTTGGGTGATTTGGTTTTTGGTTTATGTGATATAACATGAAAGACAGCCCGCGGCGGACTTTTAGTCAGCTGCGGGCTGTCTTTTTGTGAAGAAAGAATCAGGTTTTGGTCAGGAGGATTTTCTGTCCGATAAACTTCTCAAACTGTTCGGCTGTCTGATCTTGCAGTTCCGTCTTTTGCAGGATGATGAGTCCGTCTTTCCATCCGAACAGGTAGAGATCCTCGGACGCGATGATACAGACGATTTCATCATATCGAATCGGCTGCTTCTGACCGGCGGTATCCATTTCCACGCCGGAATCGTAGAATGTCAGGCTGGACAGGGTTATTTTCTGCCGCTCGTTAAGAAGGGTACCGGCTGCCTGTATGTACGGGTCTTTCTTTTTCAGCTTCCATGGAATCAGCGTCGCAATACCGATGACCAGCGCCGGAATTCCCAGAAAAAGCATCCGTCCAAGCTGTTCCGGGTTTCCGGCAGCGCCAAAACACAGCAGAAGTCCCAGCAGCAGGTTGGCAACACCTGCAAATTTCCTCAGATGCCGCCATAAACTCACGACACCCACTGAAAACCCGATTGCGCCGACTCCTACCAGCCCCCACGTCACCGGGTCCATCAGTCCGGGCATAATCAGGATAATACCGAGTATCCAGTTGACGATACCGAGGAGAGCTCTTCGTATATGTCGGGAGCGAAGTTTATCTTCTGACAGTTTGGGGATTGCGTTCAGTTTATCAGACAGTTTCCAGAGTTTGGGGTAACGGGTGCGGGAAAAGATTTCGTTTAGTTTTTTCAGTGCGCCGCTCAACTGTGTGACGGCATTGTCCATCTGAATTGGTGTGATTTTGAAGAGAGCGCAAGCACAAGTGATCGCTATTGCATCATTGCCAATCCTGATGGCAG
>DVLW01000212.1 GCA_018715285.1 Candidatus Faecivivens stercoripullorum
GGTACTCTAACCAGCTGAGCTACACCCACATCTCGGGAACGTTGATTATTATATCATAAAAGGTACATCCCCGCAATAGGCACAGTATAACAACGATTTGTATTATTTCGATTTTTTATATCTATTTTATACAATCGTTGTCGGTTCACCACTCATCCTGCGCTGCTTTTTACGATAATCACCGGGTGAAAGGCCATATTGTTCCCTGAACACCCTGTAAAAAGTCTTATCGCTGGAAAATCCACTTTGCAGTGCAACCTCTGAAACCGGCATTTCACCCGATACCAGCAGCCATTCCGCTTTTTTCAGCCGGAGATTGAGCAGATACCGGTGAAATGGCGCACCGGTACGCAGTGAAAACATTCCCGACAGATAGGATGGATTGAATCCCAGCGCCGCTGCACAGTCTTTCAGGGTAACCGGTTCCAGAAAATGCTCTGACAGATACCCCAATACCCGCCTCAAACCGTCATCCATCTGAACATCCGCAGGTACAGAAGCTTTCGGTACCTCCCTGATGACGTCAGACGCCATCAGCATCAGCTGACCGACAACCTGCTGCTGCCAACCGGGCAGTCTGCGGTTATATTCCTGTTCAATGGTCATACAGGCCTGATAAATTTTCTGCCGGGTTTTGGCATCCCATCCGCTGCTGTGTCGTTCGATACCGGAAAAGCAGCTGCGGTCTTCCCAAAAATCCGCGCTGCCAAAAAGCCTGGCGGGTTCAAACATCAGTACCAACCGTTTAGCCCGATAATCCGCCGGAAACAAACAGTGGCTTTCACCAGAGCCGATAATCAGGATATCTCCTTCCGACAAGGTATACGGACGGTCCACCACGCCGACTGTCGTACTGCCTTCCAGTCCATACAGGATTTCCACCGCGTCATGCCAGTGATAGATAAAAGCCTGTGCACCATTTGCCCTGGTCAGCCGGATTCCAACTCCACTGTTTTCGGGAGCTGTTTCAAAGATACTGCCGCTGCCCAGCTGCATCGTCTTTGCCAGAACCGCCGCCTCCCTTCGACTATCGCACTTCTCAAACTGAACAACCATATTATAACACTTCCACCCTATCCCGTCAAAGCAAAAGCTCTCCGGTATCCCGAAGAGCCCTGCATATAGGATGGTTTTCTCGAAATCAGTCAAAAACAACCTGTCTGCCGGTGCGTGCAGACTGATAAATTGCATCCAGAATCTTGGTTACAACGAAAGCCTGTTCCGGTTTTACAACCAGTTCCCGTTTGCCTTCGACTGCATCCAGCCAGACAGCACACTCAACATCTTTTGCGTCCATCTTCTTACCGGGGAAGAAGTCTACCCCACCTGCCGCAGTATTGATGTCAATTTTCACCTGTTTGTTAGCCATAACGGTATTCAGATACAGCTTTTCATTATTGCTGCCGCCGACACCGGTCAGTTCAGCACCTGCCTTGGTGCCGCAGAGGTAAGCGGAAGCGCAGCGTTCCTCGGTCGAGTTGAGAATCCAGGAAGAATCAATTGTAATCAGCGAACCGTCTTTCATGGTGACAAAGCCAAAAGCTGCATCCTCAACCTCGTAATTTTCCGGGTCCCAGGGGCCCATACCATTACCCTGTTCATCCGGACGGAGCGTTCTGCCCAGTTTATAGAAAGCAGAACCGGTGACCGTTGCAGGCTCGTAATTATCCATAAACCACAGGGTCAGATCCAGCGAATGGGTTGCGATATCGATCAGCGGACCGCCGCCCTGTTTTTCCTTATCGGTAAATACGCCCCAGGTGGGAACGCCACGGCGGCGCAGTGCGTGTGCATTGGCATAATAGATATCGCCGATGTCGCCGTCTTCACACAGCTTTTTGAGTGCCATCGAATCAGGACGGAAACGGTTCTGATATCCGATGGTCAGCAACTTTCCGCTGGCATGATATGCATCCAGCATCTTCTGAGCGTCTTCGGTACTGGCAGCCATCGGCTTTTCGCACATAACATGCTTACCTGCCTGTAATGCCGCGACCGACAGTTCACAGTGGGAAACGTTGGGAGTAAGTACATAGATGATCTCGATTTCTTCCCGTTTCAGCAGTTCCCGGTAATCGGTGCAGACGATTGCACCCGGTACACCGTACTGTTCAGCGGCTTTAATCGCACGTTCTTCGATCAGATCACAAAATCCGACGATTTCCACACGGCCAGAGGCATTGGCCAGAGCCGGGAGGTGTTTCTGATTGGCGATGCCGCCGCATCCGATAATTGCTACTTTATGTTTCATATCTATTTCCTTTCTGTCCTGTTTTACACAATATCAACTGCAAATGGTGGAAAAGTCTGCTCAGTCGGCATCCCAACTGATTCCGGTATATTTACGGAAAGCCTCCATGCTCTTCTGTACGCTGGCAAACTGGCTTTCCATCCGGGTATAATCCTGTTCAAGAATGATGTATTCGGCTGCGGTATACTGGTTGGCGGCGTCGATAATCTGCTGAATCGGCATGATACCGGTACCGATTTCAGTAAAGGCAGTGTTGCGGATTCTTCTGGCGGTATCTTCCTGCTGCTGAGAGAACCTTCCGCCTTTCTGTGCATAGGAACTGTTGCCGTCCATTCCGACTTCGCCCTGCATCTCCCGTTCCTGTGGAGTCAGGCCAATGGTATTCAGCGGTGCCATCGAATCCCATGCAAAGTCCTTCTGATGAATCAGACGAATTCTGCTGCCCATCTTTTTCATCTGCTCTACCGGGTTGACCGCGGCACGCATCGTCCAGAAGGTATCCAGCTCAAAGGAAAGGAAATCGGGATCGGTATTTTCCGCGATGATATCCAGAATGGCCTTTCCGCCAAAGGTTTTATATTCATGGTCATGGTTATGATACAGGAAGGTCATTCCTTCTTCCCGGCAGATTTTACCCCAACGGTTGAAATCCTCACACTGACGCATCAAATCATCATAGGTAGAGAATTTGCCCATCGGATTGACGATATTCCGGTTGCCGAGCGCCCTGTTATAGGCAAGCACTGCCTTCATATCCGATTTTTCAAACGGGAAAACATGTGCACTGACGACCTTTGCACCAAACCGGTCAAAGGTCTGCCGCAGAGTATCAGCGTCTACACCGAACCCGCAGCCAGGGTCCTGAATTGCGTTATGATTGCAGACCTCGATATTTTTATATCCCATGCCTGCAACTTTTTCCACCGTTCCAATCGGGTCCTTTTCCATCTCTGCGCGGACTGAATACAGAATCAAACCTACTTTTAACATAGCCGTCTTCCTTTCATCAATGATAACAGGTTGTTTTCTGTCTCTTATTATATCATGATAAGAATCACAAACAACCGCGTAAAAGCAGGTGTTTATCTCAAAATTTCAGGTATATCCCAACAAAAAAGGTCCGCATCAGATGCGAACCCTTATCTGTCATATTTTACCCGAGAATTCCCTCATAGCTTTCCCGCAGTGTGTTGCAGGAATGTTCCAGTTTCTGCATTTCCTCATCTGTCAGACTCAGCTGCAAAACCCGCTGAATACCGTTCTGGTTGATAATACAGGGCACGCCGACATAAACATCACGCTGACCATATTCGCCGCGCAGCATCGCTGATACAGTGAGTACGCTCCGTTCATCTCCGAGAATTGCCCGTGTAATACGGGTCATTGCCATACCGATTCCGTAATAGGTGGCCTTTTTGGCTTCGATAATCTTATATGCGGCCGTGCGGACTTCCTCCTCAATCTCGGTGAGCCGTGCAAAATCAACCAAATCCGGTTCCTCATGGCAGATTTCCAGAATCGGCTTGGTCGCAAGCAAAGTCTGGCTCCATGGAACGAACTCACTGTCCCCATGTTCACCCATGACAAAAGCGTGGATATTCCGCGGGTCAGTCTTCATATACGCGCCCAGCAGATACCGAAGCCGGGCAGTATCCAGTGCTGTACCGCTTCCCAGTACCCGCCTGGCATTGAACCCGGACAGTTCGCAGGTAATCCGGGTCATAATATCCACCGGATTGGTCGCGATCAGAAAGATACCATTGAAACCTGACGCAGTTACCGGTTCGATAATCATCCGAAAAACTTCCGCATTGCGTTTGAGAAGATCCAGCCTTGTCTCTCCCGGTTTCTGCGCAACGCCGGCACTGATTGCAACAATATCGGCATCTCGGCAGTCGTCATAATCACCGGCGTAAATCATCATATTGGACCCGGCAAACGCCAGCCCATGATTGAGGTCCATCGCTTCACCTTCAGCCCGCTGACGGTTGATATCAATCAGCACCAGTTCATCACAGGCCGATTGATTGACCAGACTGTATGCGTAACTCATCCCAACCATTCCGGTGCCGACAATCACAACTTTTCGTTTTCCTGACTGCAATGTCTTCACTCTCCTATTCTATCAGCATTATCCGTATAATCTCCCGATCATGAAACGGATACGGTTTATTCTTCCCTGTTTATCCGGATGTCCGCACGGTTGGACAGAGAAAAGTGCTGTCAGTATTTTCCAGTTTCATAACCTGGCTGACGGATGATTTTGTCAGGTGAAAAGAAACTCTGAAACGGATATTTTTTTGTAAAAATATCGCTTGTCATACGCAGGAAGATATGGTACAATATTTTCTGCTATTATACTGGATATTGTGATGTGATGGGAGGGAAACATATCAAACAATTACCATACCATCTGCTGCTGACCGGAAAAATCGGCTGCGGCAAATCCACCGCTCTTTTATCTGCACTGGGTGATCTGCTTAAAACGGCAGGCGGCTACCGGACGGTACGGCTGCTGAATGAAAAGGGAACGCGCAGAGGGTTTGCACATATTGTACCTGCGTCACCCGAAGGCGTCAACGGTATATGGAACCCGGAGCGAAAAGATATTTTTCTAGTTCCGGGAGAAGGAATGCGAAGTGAAGTATTGCTGACCCGGACGATTCCGATGCTGGAAGGAAAGCCGCGATTTTTTCTGCTGGACGAAATCGGCGGTAAAGAACTGCTGATACCGGAGTTTGTCCATAAGTTGGAACAGTTATTTTCCGGGGATATTCCCTGTATCGGCGTCCTGAAGTCACCCGATGGCAGTGAAGGTATCCGCCGCTGGATGCGTGAGGAAGACTTTCGGAATGCCTATAACCGGTTTGTCGGTATGTTGTCGGAAAATCCCGGGGTTAAAATCACTGATGGCAGTGAACCGGGCGGTTACCGGGAGCAGATTCTGCAATGGAAAAAGCGAAACGGGGTGGAATGATGAAAAAGACAAAAAAAGCCGCCTGGGTATTGCTGATTCTTTTTTTACTTTTGATTGGATGTATTCTGCTGTCCTTTCCGTTAGGGCGCTATCCTGTCAGTATCGGCGATATCTTCCGCCAGTTTGGACATGATCTGCTGGGACTGGGAGAAAGCCCTGCGGACAGTATCGGAAGGGTTATCTATAATATCCGCCTGCCACGTATTTTACTGGCTGTGATTGTTGGAGCCGGGTTATCCGCCGCCGGATGCGCCTATCAGTGTGTATTCCAGAATCCGATGGCCTCACCGGATGTGCTGGGTGCATCATCCGGCGCTGCATTTGGAGCGGCGCTGGCGATTTTAGCGGGAGCCGCTTCGGGCGGAATTACATTGTCAGCATTTGTCATGAGCCTTTGCAGTATGCTGATTGCCTGCCTGATCGGCGCAACCGGCAGGGACAGAATTATGACGCTGGTACTGGCGGGTATGATGATCTCTTCGCTTTTTTCTGCCGGAACTTCTTGTCTGAAACTGGCGGCTGACCCGGAAAGCCAGCTCCCGGAAATTACCTACTGGCTGATGGGAAGCCTTTCAGGTGCCAACTGGCGAAGCGTAATGACAGCGCTTATCCCGACGGTTATTGGAATGGTGGCATTGCTGCTGCTGCGCTGGCGGCTGCAATTGCTGACAATTGGCGATGAGGAAGCAAGAGCGCTTGGCGTGCATCCCGGAAGAACAAGACTGGCGGTCATTCTGGCAGCGACACTTCTGACTGCCGCTGCGATTTCCTCCAGTGGTACAATCGGATGGGTAGGACTGGTAATCCCACATATGACACGCAAGCTGACCGGAAGTGAAACAAGGTTCCTTCTGCCGGGAACGGCACTGCTGGGCGGAATTTTCCTGCTGGTCGTGGACAATGTCTCCCGAACGATGCTGCCGGTGGAACTGCCGATTGGAATCCTGACTGCATTTATCGGTGCACCGTTTTTTCTGTGGATGATTGTGAAAAGAGGTGCAGCGCGGTGAAACTGGTGGTTGACAGGTTGTCTTTCGGGTACCCTCATGGAGAACAACTGCTGAAAGAGGTATCTTTCAGTGCACAGAATGGCGAACTGATTTCGCTGCTCGGGCCAAACGGAACCGGAAAAACTACCCTTTTTCGCTGTATACTGGGTCAACTCCGGGCTACGGGAGAGATTCTGCTGGATGGAGAACCACTTGCAACACTTTCTCCCAGAGCACTTGCCGGAAAAGTCGCCTATATTCCGCAGTCCCATTCCCCTGCATTCTCCTATCCTGTGGAAGAAATGATTCTGATGGGAGCCGCTGCCGGGCTGAAATGGTTTCAGCAACCCGGAAAAGCTGAACGGGCAAAACTGGAAGAGGTTATCGACAGTCTCGGACTGGAACCACTGCGTAACAGGGCATTTGATACACTGAGCGGCGGTGAACAACAGCTGGTCATGATGGCCCGGGCGATGATGACAGATGCACGTGTATGGCTGCTGGATGAACCGGCGGCCAATCTCGACTATGGCAACCAGACCCGTCTGCTGCTCCTTTTGCAGCAGCTGGCAGAAAAAGGATACCTGCTGATTCAGTCGACCCATTCTCCTCAGCAGGCCGCCCTCTATTCCAGCCGCGTACTGGCACTGGCTGACGGAAAGCTGGCAGGCGATGGAGAACCGGCCAAAGTGCTGGATGCCGATCTGATTCAGACACTGTATGGTCTGAATGTCAAAGTTTGTGATATCCCGTCAGGAGGACGCGAGGTGCGTGTTTTTCTGCCGGATTTATCAAAATAATGAAAGGATTGTTACCTGATGAAACGTCTTTTTGCACTTTTTCTCTGCGGCCTGATGGTCGCTTCGCTGGCCGGATGCGGCAGCAATGACAGCAGTTCTTCCGAAAGCAGCAGCGCCTCTGAAAGTGTTGCTTCCGAGGAAAGCAGTACCGATACTTCGGAAAGTTCATCTTCAGAGGAATCCTCCGCTGAATCATCCGCTTTTACCTTTACCGATTCGCTCGGAAGGGAATTTACCTTTGAAGAACCGATTGAAACAGTAGCTGCTTCTGGACTTCTGTCCCAGCTGGTCATTTATTCACTTGCACCTGATACGCTGGTCGGATGGAGCAACGAATGGAGCGAAGGCGCGGAAAAATATATTCCTGAGAAATACAGTTCTCTGCCGCTGATCGGCCAGCTGTACGGCAGTAATACCGAGATGAACCCTGAACAGCTGATGATTGCTGATCCGGATGTTGTCATCGATATCGGCGACTCTAAAGACGGCATTGCTGAAGATCTGGATGCACTGGAAGAACAGACCGGTATCCCCTTTATCCATATTGACGCTGACATGGCAACCATGCCGGAATGCTATACCATTCTTGGCGAACTGCTGGGAATGGAAGAAGAAGCACAGGTTTATGCTGATTTCTGCGACAGTATTTATACCCGGACGCTGGATATCATGGAAGAAGTCGGCGACGAAAAGGTGTCTGTCCTGTATCTGACCGGCGACACCGGCACCAATGTCATTGCAAAAGGCTCCTACCACGCTGAAATTATTGACCTGGTCGGCGATAATCTGGCGGTTGTCGACTCTCCCTCCTCCAAAGGTACCGGCAACGAAACCGATATAGAACAGCTGATGCTGTGGGACCCGGAAGTTATCTTCTTCTCACCTGACAGCGGCGTTTATGACACGGTAGCCGATGACCCGCTCTGGAGCGGCTTGCAGGCCATCCAATCGGGACGGTACTATGAAGTGCCGATTGGGCCGCACAACTGGATGGGCTTCCCGCCTTCCATTCAGCGGTATCTGGGAATGATGTGGATGACCAAAATTCTCTATCCGGAACAGGCCGACTTTGATATTCAGGCTGAAGTCACCCGTTATTACGAGATGTTCTACCACTACGAACTGACTGACGAGGACTACCAGGAACTGGTCGCAAATTCGCTCGGCAAACTGGAATAAATAAAAAAGCACCGGGAGTCCGGTGCACAATATTTAGAAAGCCTGTTCTGACAATTATGTCGGAGCAGGCTTTTTCATCTAAAAGTCTAATTACTTTCTGGAGTGTTATTCTCTAAATAGTAACGAAATGCTTTAACAACATAATCACAATAACCCGCACCATGTTTTGTATCAAATATAGCCTTCAGATAATCATTAGAGTAATTATCTACCATCATTTGACAATAGCTGCTTGTAGTTCCGATCTTATCTATCGGAGCATTTTCGTACGCGGAATCTATTATTTCACGTACCGTATTTTGCACGATGTTTGAACCAACATCTTCGTTTTTTAAGGTGGCAAGTTTAAGGAATAATTTTTCTGTTTTCATTTCTTCCGGCAACTGTGAATACCATTGATCCATAAATTCAGAAAATTGGTTCATATTATGCTTCATGGCTTCAGTATATTTTTCAATGCTGCCAAATTCCTGGATAGCGATTTTGGCTACATAATCTTCATCGCTTTTTATCTTTTGGATAAACATATTAAAATTCTCTGTACTTCCCCAGTACTCTATAATTTCTTCTGCATTATTCAGTTTAAATCTTTCCAATTCTTTGATGTAGTCAGACAAATCAAACTCCTTAAAACTCATACAGTGTTCTCCTTTCTCAAGACGTTCTAAAAGCTGTATAAGTCTGTCAATTCGATTGCGTTTCAACAAAAATAATTCTTTTTGCTTTTTGAAAATGGCTTCCCTATCAGAATCCGATTTTTTCATTAACTCGTTAATTTCTTTCAGCTGAAAACCCAATTCTTTGAAAAACAGGATTTGCTGTAAAGTTTGTAATGCAGTATCGTCATACATCCGATAGCCGGAAGACGTAAGTTTACTGGGCTTTAGCAGACCAATTTCATCATAATATTGTAGTGTACGTATACTAACTCCCGTTAG
>DVLW01000213.1 GCA_018715285.1 Candidatus Faecivivens stercoripullorum
CAGGTTGATAAACAAAAGGTGTACCGGCTGAAGCAGGGTAAATCCCATCAGTGTTGCCAGGAAAATTCCGAGCACTTCACTCAGGTTGGACGCAAGCAGGAACTGAATTGCCTTGCGGATATTGGCGTAAATTCTGCGTCCTTCCTCGACAGCTTTGACAATCGTGGCAAAGTTATCATCCGCCAGTACCATATCTGCAACATTCTTGGTAACGTCGGTGCCGGTGATACCCATTCCGACGCCGATATCTGCCGCCTTGATACTGGGCGCATCGTTTACGCCGTCACCGGTCATTGCAGTGACACATCCATGTTTTTTCCAGGCATTGACAATCCGTACCTTGTGTTCCGGCTGGACACGGGCATATACACCATAACGGTTGATATTTTCCGCAAGCTCGTTGTCGTCCATCTGGTCGAGTTCTGAACCGGTCATTGCCTGCTGCGGTCCTGAGATAATCCCAAGCTGACGCGCAATCGCGACTGCTGTATCCTTATGGTCGCCGGTAATCATAATCGGACGGATGCCGGCAGTACGGCAGAGATCGATGGCAGGTTTTACTTCGGGACGAACCGGGTCGATCATGCCGGTCAGACCGACAAATGTCAGCTGCTGCTCAAGAAATTCGGGCTGGTTGGATTCAGGACGCTGTTCCCATCTGCGCAGTGAAGCCGCCAGCACACGCAGAGCCTGTCCGGCCATTTCGCGGTTTTTGCTGAGGATTTCTTCCCGTTTGCGGTCATCCATCGGGTGGATTTCGCCATTTTCAAGATAGTGGGTACAGCGGCTGAGGATAACGTCCGGTGCACCTTTGGTATACTGGACAATTCCATCCGCTGTCTGGTGGATGGTGCTCATCATCTTACGGGAGGAATCGAACGGTGCCTCATCAATACGCGGTGATTCCTGTTCCATCAGGTTCTTTTTCATTCCCAGCGAAGCCGCATAATTAACCAGAGCCGCTTCGGTCGGTTCACCAATCGCAAGTCCGTCTTCACCCAGCTGTGCATCACAGCACATTGCCATTGTCCGGGCAAGCATCTCTTCATCGCCGTAATGTTCGACGACGGTCATCCGGTTCTGGGTCAGGGTACCGGTTTTATCGCTGCATATAACCTGTGCACAGCCAAGCGTTTCGACCGCCGTCAGCCTACGGATAACAGCGCCCTGTTTGCTCATTTTGGTAACGCCGATGGAAAGTACGACGGTAACAACCGTTGCCAGACCTTCCGGGATAGCGGCGACTGCCAGCGATACCGCGACCATAAAGGTCGAGAGGACGGTGTCGAGGTCAAAACGTCCGGCGGAAATCAGGTTGAAGAAAAAGATAAAGATACAGATGCCCAGTACAATTTTGGACAGCGTCTTTCCAAGGCTTGCCAGCTTTTGCTGAAGCGGAGTCTGTTCATCGATGGTAGAGGAGAGTGCACCGGCAATTTTACCCATCTCGGTCTGCATACCGGTTTCTGTGACGACCATTTTTCCGCGCCCGTAGGCAACCGTCGAACCCATATAACACATGTTTTTCCGGTCACCGAGCGGGATATCATTTTTCTGATCCAGACCCAGTGCATCAATCATCTTGTTTACCGGGACGCTTTCACCGGTCAGTGCAGCTTCTTCTATTTTCAGGGTAGCCGCTTCGATGATTCTGCCATCTGCCGGGACGCTGTCGCCAGCTTCCAGTACGACGATATCGCCTGGAACCAGCTGTGAACTGGGAACCAGAAGCTGTTTTCCATCCCGGAGAACCTTACTGGTAGCGGCTGTCATGGTTTGCAGCGCTTCGATGGCGGCTTCCGCCTTGTTTTCCTGATAGACGCCCAGTACTGCGTTGAGCAGTACGACTACCAGAATGATGATGACATCCGCCATTCCTTCATTCTGCATCAGTGACGTGACACCGGATACCGCTGCGGCAATCAACAGGATAATCAGCATCGGGTCTTTGAGCTGCTGCAAAAAGCGTTCCAGAAGAGTTGCTTTTTTTGCCTCAGCCAGCTTATTTGCGCCGTACTTTTGCAGGCGCTCTCCGGCTTCATTTGATGTCAGACCGGAAAGCTGGGTTTTTTGAACCTGCAATACTTCGTCAGTGGATAGTTGATAACTTTTCATATGGATGCTCCTTCCTTTCCGGCAGTGTAGCCGGCTGGAAAATAAAATCAAAAAAACTCATACCGTTTCGGAAGACTTCCGGAAACGATATGAGTCTCATTCAACATGGAGGACACCGGACATATTAAAATGCCGTTTTGACGATGTCTTCCCGCGCAGTGTCCGAAAGAACCTGTGTGGAATTACTCCCTCATATGCAAATGTATCACAAAGCAGAGAATTTATTCTGAAAAACCGAAATAATATCTCTTGCTAATTTAATGATAGCATACCCATGCAGGTATGTCAATAAAATATAAAAAAATTCAAAAATTCTGTTATTTTCAGATAAAGCTGGTGATAAAGATTTCCAGCCCGATTCCGATCAGAATCACGCCGCCCAGAATATCTGCCTTACCCGACAGCTTTGTTCCGAACCGTTTACCGATTTCCAGACCAGCCATGCAGATGATAAAGGTGACGACCGCAATAATCAGCGCGGCAACGATTGCCATTACCAGGTTGTATTCCGAGATGGTAAACCCGACTGACAAGGCATCAATCGAAGTCGCGACACCCTGAATCAGCAGAGCCGAAACGCCATCTCTCCGGGTATCATTTTCTTCCTCGTCACCGGGATGCAGTCCTTCCCAGAGCATCTTTCCGCCGATATACAAAAGCAAAAACAGTGCAATCCACGGAATCAGCTTTTCAAACGACTCGAAAACCTGTAACAACGTGTGTACGCAAATCCATCCGATCATCGGCATCAGTGCCTGAAAACCGGCGAATACACCTGCCACCGTGCACATTTTTCCTTTTTTCATCCGCGGCTGGTGCAGTCCGTTTGCCAGTGACACCGAGAATGCGTCCATCGCAAGCCCAGCCCCCAGCAGAATACTGTTGACAAAGAAAACCAGGCTCCATTCCATCTTTTGACCAATCCTTTCTGAAAGACGATTTTTGCAATACAAAAGACCCAGGTATAACCGGAAAATACAAACACCTGTCCCACAGACAGATCTTTTTCCGGTTATACATGAGTCTCGTAATTTAAAACAAGCCAGACCGCAAGGTCAGTATGTTGACTTGCTACGTATTCAAAAACACGCTTACTACTCCCTCACGGGAATTTTGATTGTCTTGTAATTATACCACTTGCAACAGGCGGATGTCAAGTAGTTTTTTCTGTTTTCCGGTCGAGGTCAGATGTATTTTGGAGTATAAAACTTTGCATTTTATTTTTGGAAAATGCCTTGAAAGATTTGTTCAAAACGTCTATAATAACAGTGATATCAAGACATAAATGTGTGTCGGATTATTGGAGGTAGTTGTAGATGAAACTTGGAATGAGCTGTTATTGCCTGGACCCGGCGATGGAAGCCGGCCGGATGAATGTTGACAACGTCATTGATTTTGCTGTTGCACATGGCTGCGAGCATATTGAGTTTGTCCCGTTCCATCTGGAGTTTGTCACCCCTGATCGTCAGCTGAATACCGAGCTGATCGACCATGTCCGTGAAAAATGCGCCAGCGCCGGTATCGAGATTTCAACCTATTCGGTCAACGGCGACCTGCTGAAAACCGATGAGGCTGAACAGGCTGCTGAAATTGAACGGATTAAACGCCATATCGATGTTGCTGAGAGACTCGGACTCAAACGGATGCGTTTTGACGTTGCATCCTTCCGTCGTCCTTTCTCTACCAACACCATCCATAACTTTAACGCTGAATTCCCGCAGATGGTCAAAAATGGTGGACTGCTGTGCGACTATGCCGCTGAAAAGGGTATCAACATTGTTATGGAAAACCATGGTTTCTTTATCAATGGTTCCGACCGCGTGCTCAGCCTGATTGACGCGATCAACCGTCCTAACCTCAAGATGACAGTCGACGTCGGCAACTTCCTCTGTGTCGATGAAGACCCGATTGCGGCGGTTAAAAAGTGCCTGCCTTACGCTGAGATGATTCACCTCAAAGACTTTTACATCCGTAAAAAAGAACAGCTTCCCGATCAGACCGAAATGTTCAACTGCAACAACGGCTCCTGGTTTGAGACGATGGGCGGCAAGATGCTGCGCGGTTCGATTCTCGGACAGGGCGATATGGAGATCTGGGACATCCTGCGCCTGATTAAGCATTCCGGTTTTGACGGATACATCTCGCTGGAATTCGAGGGCATGGAAGTCTGCGAACAGGGCACTGAAATCGGCCTTGCAATGGCTAAGGCTATTCTGGCCAAAGTATGATGAATTATTCCCGGTAAACAATGGTTGCCGCATGGCAGGCTGCATGAATCGCCTGTCGTGCGGCATACTTTTTATATCTCCCGACAGAACGATTTTGCTGTCGTGGTACAGAGGAGGCAGTTCATTTGTATTTTGATTGGACGTATATCGTACTGGTTTTACCGGCGGTGATCTTTTCGCTGTGGGCGAGTGCCCGGGTCAAATCCACCTTTGCGCGGTACCAGAACCAGTACGCATCCCGCGGACTGAACGGCGCACAGGCTGCCGAGGCGGTTTTGTGGTATAACGGGCTGTATGGGGTACGGATTGAGCGGGTTTCGGGGAGTCTTACCGACCATTACGACCCGAGAAGCAATGTCATCCGGCTTTCAGACAGTGTTTATGGAAGCAGTTCCACCGCGGCGATTGGCGTTGCATGTCATGAAGCCGGGCACGCGGTTCAGCATGCACAAAACTATCTGCCGGTTAAGATACGGACGGCAATTGTCCCGATTACCAATATCGGTTCAAGGATATCGATGCCGCTGATTATCCTCGGGCTGCTGTTCGGCGCGACTTCCTACTTTTTCGCGACGATGGCGTATGTAGGGGTTGCCTGCTTTGCACTCAGCACGATTTTCCAGCTGGTGACGCTTCCGACCGAGTTTGACGCATCCAAAAGGGCGCTTATCGCTATCCGGCAGCAGGGACTTCTGGAAGGTGAGGAACTGGCGGGTGCACAGAAGGTGCTTTCAGCTGCCGCGATGACCTATGTGGCAGCGCTGGCGGTTTCGGTTACTCAGCTGCTGCGGCTGATGATGCTGGTAAACCGCCGCAACAACCGAAGATGATTAGATATCATGCAGAATGTACGCTTCGTAAGTCTACGAAGCGTATTTTTTATGGAAAATGCCTTGACGAAGGTTTTCGGACGTTGTATACTGTCGTTGAAGTAAGACAAAATCTGTCAGGCTATGTGCCGGAAAGGAAGTTTGCCATGTCCGTTTATCAGGTAAAAAAGACGCCGGGAGATACCGAATGGTTTCGGCATGACCGTTTTGGAATGTTCATCCACTGGGGGCTTTATGCGCTTCCGGCAAGACATGAATGGGTCAAAAACCATGAGCGTACACCCGAGGAAGTCTATGACCGGTATTTCCGCTATTTTGACCCAGATCTGTTTGATGCCCGTGAATGGGCGCGTCAGGCTAAGGCAGCCGGGATGAAATATGCGGTTCTGACGACCAAGCATCATGAGGGATTTTGCCTGTTTGATTCAAAGTATACCGATTATAAGGCAACCAATACACCGGCAGGACGCGACCTTGTACGGGAATTTGTCGATGCGTTCCGGGCTGAAGGACTGAAAATCGGTTTTTATTATTCGCTGATCGACTGGCATCATCCGGATTTTCCCATCGACCCCAACCACCCGAGAAGAGACGATCCGGACGCTGAACAGCAGAATGTCGGCCGTGATATGAAACGGTATGCCCAGTATATGCGCGATCAGGTGACCGAGCTGCTGACCGGTTACGGCAAGATCGATATCCTCTGGTTTGACTTCTCCTATCCGGATATGACCATGCCGGGTAAGCCCTGGATGAAGGGTAAAGGCAAGGACGACTGGGAAGCAGAAAAACTGATTGCACTGGCGCGTTCTTTGCAGCCGGGTATTATGATCGATAACCGCACCGGTATCGAACAGGACCTCTGGACGCCGGAACAGTACCAGCCCCAGACCTGGCTGACCGATGATGATGGACAGCTGGTTACATGGGAAGCCTGCCAGACTTTTTCCGGTTCGTGGGGATATTACCGGGATGAGATGAGCTGGAAGTCGCCGGAAATGCTGATTCAGATGCTGGTCACGACCGTTTCACTGGGCGGAAACCTGCTGCTCAATGTCGGCCCGACTGCACGTGGATATTTTGACCACCGGGCAACAGAAGCGCTGGCGGCGATTGGCGACTGGATGAAATACTGCGGACGTTCGATTTATGGATGCACGATGGCTGACCCTGAGTTTACCGCTCCGTCCGGCTGCCGTCTGACCCAGAGTGAAGACGGTAAACGATTGTATGTCCATCTGTTCCAGTATCCGTATGCCTTCCTGGAACTGAAAGGGTTTGCCGGTAAGGTAGAATATGCCCAGTTTTTGCATGACGGAAGCGAAGTGCGCTTTACCGAAGGAAAGGTCGAGCATTTTGGCGATGGGCTTTCCAGCAGCGATGATCTGCTGGTGCTCTCACTTCCGGCAATCAAGCCGCCGGTTGAAGTCCCGGTCATTGAACTGTTTTTGAAATAACGCTGAAAACGCCGCCCGTTGTCTTCAAGACAGCGGGCGGCGTAATGCGTATACATAAAAACGTCACAAGATTCGTAGCGTGTAAAAACCGCGTTGGCTCAAGTTGTTGCCATCACGACCGAGCGAGTCGGAACGCGAGCGACCGACGCGATCAAGGGAGCGCAGGCACTGCGTAGCTGACGGTTACCGGCCCGAGCAGACCGGTCGGGGAAGCCAGATAGTTTTTGAAGAAGGCAGGCTGTCCCGACTGCATCGCAGCGGTTTTGCGTTCAAGGGTGGTTGCGATGTCCAGTGTAATCCGGTTTTCGCCGGGACGCAGAAGTGCAGAAATGTCAAAACGATAGGGCTGTGCAAAACGGATACCGGCTGACACTCCGTTGACAAACAGCTCGACCGTTTCACCGGCGTCCTCAATGGTCAGAACCGCCTGTCTGCATCCGGGAACCGATACATCCGCTTCATACCGGTAGTATCCCGAAAAGTCCGGATACATCCGTCCCATATTGACCGGGTTTTCGATCTGAACCGGGTCGGTAAACTGCGGGTAGGCTTTGGATGCACAGCGGGAGACGGTAAACTCACGGATGACTGTCTGCTGTTCTGGCATGGGAATTTCTTTCACCGAATCGGACGTTTCGCCGTCAAACGAGATAATCGCCATTTCCAGCGGTGCAAGGCTGAGCGAAAGGACGGTCTTTCCGTCTTCTGTCCGGCTTGCAACCGGACGCAGGCAGTTGTCCAGCGCGTCATACTGTACCGGCGTACCATCTGCGCATACCGTCACTTCACCGGTGAAAGTCTTTCCGGGGTCTTCGTTGAGCAGCAGCAGGATATCGCCGTCACTGCGGTAGTGATAGACGGTGAGCCGGCGGAAATCGGGATGAATCGAGATATCCCGATGGATGGTACCGTTCAGACGTGCGGCAAGCTGATGAGTGGGGACGATCGGGATACTTTGCAGCAGATGAGCATAATCCGACTGTTGTCCGGCATCCAGATCGCTGACTCCTTCGGGTGCTTTTTCGGTGCAGAAGACCGGGAAACCGCACTGCTCCGCCTGCCGGATAAAATCGGCAGCCGCACGCGGGATAAACTGCGCATACGGAATGACCAGCGCCTGTACCGGGCGGCCATTCAGCCAGAGCTGTCCATCTTTCAGACAGCTGTTCCAGTCGGAGAGATTGCCCAGAAGGTCAGCCGGGATGATATCAAAGTCAATCTGATGTTCCATCAGTTCCCGGCAGACTGCCTTATCTGACTGGTAATCACCGGCCCATTCATTTTCGGCGTGATAGAGTACCGCAACATCCGGAAGTGAAATACCGCCGTTTATCAGATGGCAGACCCGGTTCATATATCCGATCAGGCAGCCAAACGCGCCAAACTGCGGGTTCTCGCCGTGTGCGTAAAAATGCGGCGGACAGTCAGGGTCGGGGAATGCCTTGGGCGAAAAGGCGTGCGGTGTATAATAGTTGATGCCGCGGACAAGAAAATGGTCGGCAAGGTATTTCATCGTTTTCACACCGGTCTGCCAGCCATACGCGCCGAAGTTTTCACACAGTGCCCGTCCCTGCTTTTTCGGGTCGATGTGGGCATGGGAAGACCCCAGTTTGCCCAGTTCGTAATGGTAGAACTCGCCGTCACCGGTTCCGCCAAAACGTGGTATTCTCCGGCTGTCGCCGCCGCCGATCAGCACCTGATTGCCGATATTGTCGATACCGGCCATATGCTGGCCGCTCAGCCCGCGGAAATAGTGTCCCAACGAACATCCAAGCCGGGCATGTACGTCGTTATCCTCGACCAGATGCCCGATGTACATGACCCCATGTTCCGCGCACCAGTTCCCAAGCTGTCCCGAAAAACACCGCTCGACCAGCCGGGTGACGGTATCCATATATCCGACCCTGACCTGTGCGCTCAGCTGTTCATCCGCGGCAGGATGCCATAAAAGCGGCAGCAGATCCATCCAGTTTTCTCCCAGCCGCTGACGCATCATTTCCGGCAGATGGCGGCTCCAGGGAAGAGGCATTTCCTTTCTGCCGATAGATTCATCGAAATCAAACCCGACGGTGTTGCCGATTGCCGGTTCATCCGAGAAGAACCCGGCAATCACACTGCCAAACAGATGGCCGTAATGTGCAAAATGCGGCTGGTAGACATGCTCGATCTGCAAAGCACAGGACTTTTCGTCCAGCATATTGATATAATCATCCCGTCCGATGCCATTATGGGTGGTGTACAGGACGTAGATTTTCCAGTAACCGTCCGGAACCTGCCAGTAGAGTTTCCCGTTTTCCACCAGACCGGTCAGGTCAATCGGGTCGGACATTTTATCGTACGGTTCTGCCCGCCATGCTACGACATGCAATAGCGTATCATCGTCAAAATGTTTTTTATCCGGCTGTGCAAACGGTCCGGCTGCCGGCATGATAAACGGATGAATCATCTCTCCGACATTCAGTTCAATTTCAGCGCTCGGCCCGCAGACATCCGCTCTTGCATAGCAAAGATACTGTTTTCGCAGTTCATCCGGTGCCTGTTTGACGCTGCCAGCTGCAAATCCGGTCGGGAAATGGGCGTCGTCCAGAATCCAGACCTTCATATCCAGTTTCTGGGCTTCTTCAAGGATAATGTCGAGGTCATGCCACCAGCCGTCACCGGCAAAATCCGGGTGTGGACGTGCTTCCAGACAGACCGCACGGCATCCCGACTGCCGGATAACCCGGACATATTCCCGCAGGGTCTGTTCATCTTCTCCATGCTGCCACATAAAGGGGAGGATATAGTTTTCGCCTTCACCCGAAAGCAGCTGCGCAATCCGCCTGTTTTTCACGGTAAACATCCTTTCATTGTATCAGATATGGTTGAAAATCCGTCTCTTTTCTTCTATAATAATGGAAAGGAGCGGGAAAGGATATATCTGTTTCGATACTTTTTCATATCCAAATCCGGCTTTTTAGCGTTTTACCGGAAGGAGGCTGTACAGATGGATAAAGACCGACTGGATGCTTTTCTGCGCCAGATACGGCTGGAAGAACGGGCGATCAATCCGGAAATTCAAAACAGGATGAGCGGCAGTATGATTCATTTTGCTGAAGATCTGCGGCTGCATGGACAGACTTCCCGGTTAATCCGGCTGTCTACCCATGGGCGGTTTCAGCCGACGCCGCCTCACAGCCATGATTATATTGAAGTGATGTACCTGTATGACGGTTCGGTGACCCATCATTGGGATAACGGACAGGCGACCCTGACAAAAGGGGATTTCTTTTTCATTCCGCCCGGGATGCCGCACTGGACCGATACCTGCGGCGCGGGAGACATCGCGGTTAATCTGATTCTGTCCACCGGCCTGTTTGACGGAGGAATGGCGGCCGCACGATGGCTTGGGGAATGGTACGCGGAATGCCGGAAGGGAAACGGTCAGCCGCTGCTGCTGCATACTGGAATGTCGGCGGCGAGGGATACCGTCTGCCGGATGATGCAGGAAGCGTTTGACCCGGACGGCTTTTCGGGTGAGGTGGTCGAACAGCTGTTTCCGGTTTTGCTGTTGGATATCCGTCGTGGGTCGGACGGCTTGCGGGAAATGAAGGAACGGAATGTTCTGTATGGTGTGGTACGGTATATCGAAAGCCGGTACCGCACCGTCACGCTGGCTGAAACCGCCGCCCATTTCGGCTATACACCCGGGTATCTCAGTGCACGGATGAAAAGGGAACTGGGACAGAGTTTTTCCGAGTTCCGGCAGAGTTTCTGCATGGCACAGGCGGCCTTACTGCTCCGGGAAAGTGAGCTTCCGGTCACTGAAGTGGCATCCCAGAGCGGGTTTACCAATATGACCCATTTTTACCGGCTGTTTGACCGGGCCTTCCATCAGACACCGGCAGATTACAGGGCATCTGCTCAGAGGTCTGCTAAACATCAGGGACTTGACAAAATGTGACAGGATGGCTATACTGTATAAGGACATAGAAACAGGGGCGCAGATGAATAAATTCATCTATGAATAAATTCACCTGCTGAGACTCGAAAGAGGACCCTCCAACCTGATCCGGGTAATGCCGGCGTAGGGAGTTTTCCGATAGAGACGGACAGCTGTCAGCGCGCTTGTGGTATTCCCACCGGTGCGCTTTTTTGCTGCATAGAAATGTTTTTATGTACTATTACTGTAAGGAGTTTCTTATCATGAGAAGCAATTCCAAAATCCTGATCCTGGTCGAAGGTGCGCTGATGATTGCGCTGGCGACCATCCTTGCCAACATCCCGTTCTTTACCCTGCCGTACGGCGGCGGCATTACGCTGGAAATGATTCCGCTGGTGCTGATGAGCTTCCGCCATGGCACCAAATGGGGCGCATTTACCGCGTTTGTCCATTCGGTATTGCAGATGCTGCTTGGTTTCTCCAACGTCATGTACTGCCCGACGCTGTTCACTCAGTTTGCCTGCATTATGCTGGACTACATCCTCGCTTTCACGGTGCTGGGACTTGCAAATATGGTTGCAAACCTGTTCGGCAGTCATCGTCAGGTCGGTGTTGCAGTCGGTTCGCTGGTTGTCTGCCTGCTGCGGTTTGTATGCAGCTACATTTCGGGTGCATGGCTGTGGGGCGCATATATGCCGGAAACCTTCAACAATGTATGGTGGTACAGCTTTGTATACAACGGCTCGTACATGATTCCCAACACGATTATCGTTGTCGTAGTCGTTTCGCTGCTGTATAAATTCGCTCCGAAGTTCTTTGCCTGCCAGCTGAAAGCTGCCGGCAGCAAGGCATAATCCATATAAGACTAAATTTAAAAGGTGTATGCTCAAAACAGCATACACCTTTTTGTTATCTCAAAATTATTCTGTTACAGCAGCTGAAAATTTTTCCCTGTCACGCAAAATCTGTTTCTGATACCGGTCTTCTTCCGAGAAGACACAGCCGCAGTATTTCTGCATATAAAACCCGAGTTCCCGTGCCCGCTGGTTTCCAGCCCGGAAATTGGGACGGAAATCACGGTACAAAAACTGCACGCCATACTGTTTGGCAAACCGTTCAGCGGCTGTTGCAATCAGATCATGCCGCTGGTAAACACTCGCCAGAAGGGTAGTCGTAAAGGATTCAAACCCGTTTTCAGCTGCAAACCGTGCCGTTTCTTCCAGCCGGTGTTCATAGCACCAGGTGCACCGGCCATCGATATTGTCCGCGACATGCTGGACAAATTCCCGCAGGCCGTAATCCTCCTTGACCAGTACCTCCATCCCAATCGTCGGCGCATAGGTCAGAAGACAGTCTCTTCTGGCCTGGTACTCTTTCCACGGATGGATATTGGGGTTATACCAGAATGCGACCGGTTCGATACCTTCTTCCCGCAGCGGGTCGATGCAGGACAACGAACAGGGTGCACAGCAGCAGTGCAGCAATACTTTCTGTTTTGCAATCTTCTCCATTATAGTTCCTTTCTGTACAAATCAGCTTTCCGACAGTTCCAGCCATTCTTCCATATCAGCGTCCTGTTCGGCGTGCAGCGCTTCCAGCTGTTCGCACAGCTGCTGAAGTTCCTCATATCCCAGTTCTTCACCGGACATTCTCGCCTCAATCTGTGCAACTTCCTCGTCGATTTCTTCCAGCCGTTTTTCCAGTGTTTTCAGCCGTGCCCGGATGCGTGCCGAAGCGGCGCGCTGTTCCTTTCCGCGGTTGTAGCTGACGGCGCCTGCTTTGGGCGGTGCAGGAGGCGGAGGTGCTGCCTGTGCAGCTGCAAGGGCAG
>DVLW01000027.1 GCA_018715285.1 Candidatus Faecivivens stercoripullorum
ACCGTCAGCAGTGGTTGATGAACAGGAACCGGTTCAAATCCTTAGACAACATACCGATGGAAATATACTGTGTTTTGAAGGCAATGGAATTGAATTGCTGATCGATCTGGAAAAAGGAGAGCCAATTGGACTGTTCAGAAACAGGCAGTCGCTTATCCGTGAAATTAGCCTTTGCCTCGACAGGCCGTATACCGGGCTGGATGCTGAAAAGGGATGGGGCTGGTACAGTGAATATGAAAAAATCCGCAGACAGCGGCCGGATTTTGGTAAAACACGGGTTTATACATCGGAAAATCGAATCAGAGCAGAATTTCCTTTTACGCAGAAGGATAAATCAATGCCGCCGGTATGCGGAAAGATTTACTGCGAGTTTGATGGCAACGGCGTCCTGACTTTGGGAGCAGATGTTCATATTGATTCGTCGTATCGGGCGGTTCCGCGCGTGGGATTGGAGTGTGTTGCGCCCGGCTGCATGGAAAACCTTTCCTATTTTGGAAGAGGTGAAAATGAGAACTATCCTGACCGGATTCTTTCTGCTCCGCTGGGCGTGTATCATACGACCGTATCCCGGCAGCATTTCCCGTTCCAGCCGCCGTCTGAAACCGGTGGGCACGAAGAAACCCGTTGGATTTGTCTGGACGATGGGAAAGATGAACGGATGATGATTCGTTCGGTACAGCCGATTCATTTTGATGTGCATCATGCGGGAATAGAGGAATATCAGCAGGCACGACACGACCATGAACTGAAAGTATCTGACCAGACAGTCATTCATCTGGATGCGGCACATGGCCCAATTGGCAGTGAAATGGCATGGAGTACGGCTATGCCGGAAAAATATGGCTTATCGGGCGGTGACTATCATCTGGAGGTTGAAATCCGCTTTTGAACAAACTGCATCAGAATGTTGTAATCTTTCGGAAAGAGCTTGACGCGGCCGAGGTTTGGATGTTACAATAATTTTGTAAGAGATTGCTGAGAAGCAAACCGTACTGCAGGTTTTGCAGTCTGACATTGAAAGGAAAAAATAATGGAAGTTCGTGTACAGAAAATCATTTCAGATGCCGGCGTTTGCTCCCGCCGGAAAGCAGAAGAACTGATCGCACAGGGTAAGGTAAAGGTCAATGGACATCCTGCCGTAATTGGTCAGAAGGCTGACCCGTACCGTGATTTGATTACCGTCGGCGGTGAGAAAATTCCGACCCCACGGGAACAGCGCAGTGTCTACCTGATGCTGTATAAACCTCGCGGCTATCTGACCGCGATGAGTGATGACCGGGGAAGAAAGTGCGTTTCCGAGCTGGTGGAAGATATCCCCGAGCGTGTTTATCCTGTTGGACGCCTGGACCTTAACTCGGAAGGTCTGCTGCTGATGACCAATAATGGGGAATTTGCCAACCTGATTACCCATCCTTCCCACGAGATTCCCAAATGCTACCGCGTCACCGTACACAGTGCCGTCACCGACGAACAGCAGGTTGCACTCGCGACCGGCATTGACCTGGATGGAAGAAAAACCGCTCCGGCTGAAGTTCGGGTCGTTACCGAAGAAGAAGGCCGCACCGTTATGCTGATTACGATTGTCGAAGGCCGTAACCGTGAGATTCGCCGGATGTGTGAAGCGGTCGGGCTGGAAGTCGCACGTCTGAAACGGATTTCGATTGGTTCACTGCGGCTGGGAATGTTACAGCCGGGTAAATACCGCGAGCTGACGGATGAAGAAGTCGGTCAGCTGATTAGTGCTGCGCGAAGCAATACCAACAAGGCGGTTGGCCGTCCGCGTTCCCGCAGAAAGTAAGCGGAAAAGATTACGTTTTTAAGATTGTCGATGACTGGCCGGTTGGGATATCCCAACCGGCCAGGGGTATATTTAAAAGGAAAGAGCTGAGTAGATATGCTGAGAATGCGTCCTTTTCAGGATGGAGATCAGTTTCCCGGATTCTGCCCGAAACCGGGACAGGGGTTGTATTTTATCGCACTGGAGGAAACAAAACTGGTGGGATACTGCCGCTGGCGGCTGATGCCGGGTAAAATCACGATTGAAGAGGTTGAGGACAGCGGAGATCCGCTGGTTTTTGACGGACTGGTGCGCGGTGTACTGAGTATAGCATCCGATCAGGGGATTGACCGGGCAGTATTTTCCCGGGAAATTCGGGCTGACCGTCTGGCAACCAGCCAGATTCCGGTGAACGGCGAAAATGTGCTAATTTCGATAGAGTATTTTCTCGAAAATTGTAAAATGTGCAAAAAGTTTTGAAACCACTTGAGGTTTACTTTGGCATGGTGTATAATATAAACTGGTGGAAAAAGGAATTATATCCGCTTTTTAACAAGAACATCTCAGAGTCACCCGACTCTGAGCGAAAAATCCCGGGTAACCGGGAGGTTTATTTTACAGAATGGGGGCAATATAATGAATTTACAGGCCAAGCTGGCTAAGCTGGAAGAAGTAAAATCCGCATGCCGGATCGCTTCGCCGGCGAGAGAACGGATCACCGCGCTGTTCGATGAGGGAACCTTCACCGAGCTGGACGGCTTTGTTTGCAGCGGCAAGGAAGGCGTCGGTGTCATCACCGGTTACGGCTCGATTGACGGCAGCATTGTGTATGCTTTCTCTCAGGATGTAAGCGTCTGCGGCGGTGCTGTTTCCAAAGCCCACGCCGAAAAGATTGTCAAGGTCTACGAGCTGGCTGTTAAAAACGGCGCTCCGGTCGTTGCAATCTTTGATTCCAATGGTGCAAAGGTTTCTGAAGGACAGGAAGTCCTCGCTTCCTATCAGAAGATCCTTGCAATGTCCCAGAATCTGTCGGGCGTTGTTCCGCAGATCGCTGTTGTTGCCGGCAGCTGTGTCGGTATCAACGCTATGATGGCTGCTTCGGCAGACATTACTGTTATGGCTGAGGATGCGGCACTGTATCTGTCTAATGCAAATGGCGACACTTCTGCTGCTGCCGCTGCTGAAAAAGGTGTTGTATCGCTGGTTGAAAAGGACGCAATGGCTGCTGTAGCAAAAGCACGCGAGCTGGTTTGCATCCTGCCGCTGAACAACCTTGAGACCGCTCCGATCAGTGAGGGGACCACTGCAGCCAGCGCTGCTATCGATGACACAACTGCTTCTGCCGATCTGGTAAAAGCTGTCAGCGACGCCGAGTCCGTTATTGAACTCAAAGCTGACTATGCAAAGAATGTTTATACTGCCCTTGCTTCTGTTGGAGGCAGCACGGTTGGTGTTGTTTCCGTCAAAGGCAAGCTGTGCGATAAATGCTCTGCAAAGGCTGCTTCCTTCGTGCGCTTCTGCGACAGCTTCAACCTGCCGGTTGTTACATTTGTGGACACCGAAGGCTTCTGCGAATGCACTTCTCCTGATGCAGCTGCTCATCTGGCTGCTGTCTATGCGGACGCTACCTGCGCGAAGATCACCGTTTACACCGGCAAGGCAATCGGTGCTGCTGTAATGGCATTCGGCACTGCTGACGTTAAGCTGGCATGGCCGACCGCAGTTATTTCTGCACTTGCACCTGCAACTGCTGTTGAATTCTTCTGGCATGACCGTCTCAAGGGCGTTGAAAATACGGCTGCTGCCCGTGCCGCTCTGGAAGAAGAGTATGCCGACACCGAAGCAAGCGCATTCTCTGCGGCAAACGCTTCGATGGTTGATGATGTAATCGCTCCTGATGCTACCCGCGGCGCGCTGATTACCGCGCTGGACGCTCTTGCTTCCAAACGGGTTCAGAGACTGGCTAAGAAACACTCCTGCTGATTTTAGGTAAAGAGAGGTTAATGAACATGAGAAGATTTAATATCACCGTAAACGGTAAAGCATACGACGTTGCTGTTGAAGAAGTTGCTGCCGGCGCTGCTCCTGCTCCTGTTGCTGCTCCCGCACCCGCTGCTGCACCCGCTGCTGCACCCGCACCTGCTGCTGCTCCCGCTGTTGCACCCGCACCTGCTGCTGCTCCTGCTCCCGCAGCTCCTGTTGAGGGAACCGACGTTACCGCTCCGATGCCCGGCACCATCATGGAAGTCAACTGCGCAGTCGGCGATCAGGTAAAACGTGGACAGGCTATCTTTGTTCTGGAAGCAATGAAGATGAACAACGACATCGTTGCTCCCTGCGACGGCAAGATCGTTTCTGTTGTTGCAAAGAAAGGCGATTCTGTCAACTCCAGCGACGTTCTGGCTGTAATCGGCTAATAAGGAACATCTGCGCCTGAAAAAATTTGAAACAGGGAGGACAATTACACGATGGCCAAAAAACCTATTAAAATTACCGAAACCGTCCTTCGTGACGCCCATCAGAGCCTGCTGGCTACCCGTATGCCGCTTTCTGATATGCTTCCGATTCTCGGCGAGATGGATAAAGTCGGCTATTATTCCGCAGAGGTCTGGGGCGGCGCTACTTTTGACGCATGCATCCGCTTCCTGAACGAAGACCCCTGGGAGAGACTGCGTATTATCCGCAGAGAGATGCCCAACACCAAGCTGCAGATGCTGTTCCGCGGCCAGAACATGCTGGGTTATCGTCCGTATGCTGACGACGTTCTGGAGTACTTTGTCCAGAAGTCGGTTGCAAACGGCATCGACATCATCCGTATTTTTGACGCTCTGAACGATATCCGTAACCTTGAGACTGCCGTTAAGGCTGCCAACAAGGAAGGTGCACATGCTCAGATCGCTATTTCCTTCACTCTGGGTGAAACTTTCACCACCGACTACTATGTCAACTACGCAAAACAGATCGAGTCCATCGGTGCCAAATCTATCTGCCTGAAGGACATGGCTGCTCTGCTGACTCCTTACCACACCTACGAGCTGGTTAAGGCTATTAAGGAAGCAGTTTCGATTCCTGTTGACATTCATACTCACTATACTTCCGGTCTGGCTTCCATGTGCCTGCTCAAGGGCATCGAGGCAGGTGCCGACATCATCGACACCGCAATGTCTCCTCTGGCACTGGGTACTTCCCATGCTCCGACCGAGTCTATGGTCGCAGCTCTGCAGGGCACCGATTACGATACCGGTCTTGACCTTGTTCAGCTGACCAAGATCCGTGAATACTTCATGACCCTGCGTGAGAAGTATATCAAACAGGGCCTGATCGACCCCAAGATGCTGGCAACCGACGCAAACGCGCTGATCTACCAGGTTCCCGGCGGCATGCTGTCCAACCTCCTGTCTCAGCTCAAACAGGCTGGCAAGGAAGATCAGCTGCAGCAGGTACTCGAGGAAGTTCCGCGGGTCCGCAAAGACGCTGGTATGCCTCCTCTGGTTACCCCGACCTCTCAGATCGTTGGTACCCAGGCTGTATTCAACGTCATCCTGGGCGAACGTTACAAGATGTGCACCGCCGAGTTCAAGGACATGGTTCGCGGCGCATACGGCAAGACTCCTGTACCGGTTGATCCCGAGTTCCAGAAGAAGGTCTGCGGCGATGCCGAGATCATTACCTGCCGTTTTGCTGACACCCTTGCACCTGAGCTGGACACTCTGCGTAAAGAATGCGCTGAATGGATGGAACAGGATGAGGACGTGCTGACCTACGCAATGTTCCCGAAGGTCGCTCCCAAGTTCTTTGAAGCTCGCCGCAACGCCAAATATGGCATTGACGGTGCCCGTGCCGACCAGGCAAACGGTGTTCATCCGGTGTGATATAAAATAAGGGAAGGGGATATTCCTTCCTGACAAATGGCAGCTGCCGAAGCGATTCGGCGGCTGCTGTTTTGCGTTTGCGCAAAATTTGCAATTTTTGGGCAAGAAAAATTCACAAATTACAACCAGACAGCGGAATTTCCGACTGTTTTTGAGAAAGGAAAAAGGTAAGCAAACAGCTTGCGAACAGTATTATGAACAAGTATCTGTCAAAAGAAAACATGAAAGAGTTTCTGCTGGTTACTGCAGGAACGCTGCTTGTCACGATAGGTGTCTATTTTTTCAAGTTCCCGAACAACTTTTCGACTGGTGGAGTGTCAGGTATTTCTATTGTATTGACAAAGTTTTTCCCGCATTTCAGTGCGAGTAACTTTGTTACCTTCCTGAACATGTTCCTGCTGGTAATTGGATTTCTGGTTTTTGGCAAGGGATTTGGTGCCAAGACCGCTTATTCAACGATTCTGATGTCTGGCGTTTTGGAGTTGTTGGACTTCTTTGTTCCGATGTCCAAGCCGCTTACCAATCAGCCGCTGATGGAACTGATTTTTGCGGTTGGTCTGCCGGCGGTAGGAAGTGCGATTCTTTTC
>DVLW01000214.1 GCA_018715285.1 Candidatus Faecivivens stercoripullorum
AAATTGTCGAAGAATATACGAAAAGTTTGTATGAATTTGAAACAAACGAAACCAGCACCAGAAAACCATACACACAATTATTTCAAGAAATTAACAGGAATAAATCCAGCCATTATTGCAGTGGCATCATCGACAAGTTTCAAGAGCATTTTCCTGTTTGGGCATTTGTAGAAATTATTCCCTTCGGTACATTTACGCACTTTTTAGGTTTTGTTTGCGATTATTTTAAGGACAAAAAATGGAAAAACGATTACTATTTACTGAAAGATGTTAAAAAAATACGCAATGCCGCTGCACATAACAATTGTATCCTGAATAATTTGCTGCCAGGTACGACGGAATATAAAAGCAATTACGGTTTGCTCCGTGAATTGAATAGCATTGGTATAACACAAGACCAACGAAATAGGCGTTTAAGTAATGCAGCAGTACATGACATTACTACACTTTTATACGCACATAAGCAGCTGGTTACAAGTACCGGCGTATTAAAAGCAGAAGGTCAGGCTTTACATAGCCTAATTGAAAGATTTTATTACCATATTGATTACTATCAATCCAACGATGTAATTCTTGCCACATTCGACTTCTTGAAAAAGGTAATTGACAATTTCTATCCAATGTAGTATAATAATATTACAAGGAAAAAACGATTTTCGTTTTTGCGGGGCTTGGTCGAAAGGCTGGGCCCTATTTTTTGTCTTAATCACAAAATCCCCACGGCCTTTTTTAACAGGCTGTGGGGATTTTGCTGTTCAGAATCAATCCAGGAAATCTTTGAGTTTTTTGCTTCTGCTGGGGTGACGGAGCTTACGCAGAGCCTTTGCCTCGATCTGACGGATACGTTCACGGGTGACGTTGAACTCTTTGCCGACCTCTTCAAGGGTACGGCTCTTGCCGTCTTCCAGACCGAACCGGAGCGAAAGGACTTTCGCTTCACGAGGAGTCAGCGTCTTGAGGACAGCGCCGAGCTGTTCTTTGAGCAGGGTATGGCTTGCAGCGTCGACCGGAGACGGAGCGTCATCATCAGGGATAAAGTCACCGAGGTGGCTGTCTTCTTCCTCACCGATAGGCGTTTCCAGCGAAACAGGCTCCTGAGATACCCGCAGGATTTCTCTTACCTTATCGACCGGCATATCCAACTCATCAGCGATTTCCTCAGCACTCGGTTCATGACCGTTTGCATGGAGCAGCTGGCTGGAAACCTTCTTCACGCGGTTAATGGTTTCGACCATATGAACCGGGATACGGATAGTACGCGCCTGGTCGGCAATCGCACGGGTAATTGCCTGACGAATCCACCATGTTGCGTAGGTCGAGAACTTAAAGCCCTTGGTATGGTCGAACTTTTCGACCGCCTTAATCAGGCCGAGGTTACCTTCCTGAATCAAATCGAGGAACTGCATACCACGTCCGACATAACGTTTTGCAATCGAAACGACCAGACGCAGGTTTGCTTCACTCAAACGTTTTCTGGCCTCAGCCGCGACCTTAGGGTCATCGCTGGCCATCTTTTCAGCGAGTTCATTTTCCTCATCAGCAGTCAGCAGCGGAACGCGGCCGATTTCCTTGAGGTATACCTTAACCGGGTCATCGATATTGATACCGTCGCCGGTATAGACGATATCCGATTCGATGGCTGCGGCGTCCTCCAGCCCGATATCAAAATCATCATCGATGCTCAAATCGTCAAGGATTTCGATATTGCTGCTTTCCAGCGAGTCATAAAATTTGTCAAGCTGTTCAGGGTCAAAATCCATCTCTTCGAGAGCATCGGTAATTTCCTTTGCAGTCAGTTTACCTTTGATTTTCCCCTGCTCCATCAATTCTGTTACAGCAGATTTTTTGTCAGCCATCTTATTCTCTCCTTTGGTATATTGTAAAGGGCAAAACATCGAGCTGTCAGCCCCTTGCTTTTTATTATATGATAAACACCGGCTCACACCGGTAAAACAAACGATGTATTATCAGCCGCCGTTATGGGAAGACGACCGTACAGAATCAGACCTTTTTACTCTGGCGGATTTTCTCAGCAAGAGCGCGCGCCTCATCCATCGAAAGGTTTGCACTGTCGCGGATTTCCTTTTGCAGCCTGCCGCCCTGCATCCGCCGGAAGTAATCTTCCAACGCTTCAGGTGTGATACTCAGCTGACCATCCGACACTCTTGCCAGAATCCCAGCCAGCCTAGACATCTGTTCAGGCGTAATCCGTCTTCCAACCGCCGAAAGTGACCCATCATCTTCCAGCTGAGCCGTCAGAATTGCCTGATAGATTGCAGCGGCAGCTTCAGATAAAGCATTTTCGGGAAGACGTGCGATGATATTTCCTCTCCAATCGGGATGATGGAACAGACACGCCAGCAACCCATCCTGAGCCGATTCATCTGCCTGATGTCCGGCACGGGCAAAGTTTCTGCCCGATTCAAAGCTCTCCTCTTCTTTTTTACGTGCCTTACGCAGATTGCGCCGGAGCGCACGATTGACGCTTTCCCGGATGGCATCGCGTGGGATATCGGTTTCCTCGGCGAGTTTCCCGATATACAGTTCCCGTTCCATCGAACTTGCAACGGTTGCGAGATAATCAGCCGATTCCTGAAGATACGCGCCGCGCTGTTCGGTCGAACCGAGGTCATATTTGGCACGAATCACGCCCATCTGATACTCGGTAACACTGCGTGCACCTTCAATCAGCATCTTGAACCGCTGAGCACCGAACTTGCGGATAAACTCGTCCGGGTCTTTTGCACCTTTCATATCGAGAATCCTTGTTTTCAGTCCGGCTTCCTCCAAAAGTCCGACCGCACGATTGGTAGCGGTTCTGCCGGGGCCGTCGGAATCGTATGCAATAACGATTTCCTTTGCGTAATTGCTCATCAGCCTTGCCTGTTCAGAGGTCAGCGAGGTTCCCAGCGTCGCGACGACGTTATCAAATCCCGCCTGGTTCATCGCGATGACGTCCATATACCCTTCCGCCAGAATCAACCGTCCATCCTGCACATTTTTTGCAAAATTGAGGGAGAACAGGTTGCGGCTCTTTTTAAAGACAGGGGTATCAGGTGAGTTAAGGTATTTGGGCTTGCTGTCATCCAGTACCCGTCCGCCGAACCCGATGACATTTTTTCGTATATCGACAATCGGGAACATCACCCGGTTTCGGAAAACGTCATAGACTGATTTCCCGTCTCTGCCTCTTGCGACAACCGCTGCCAGCAGCATATCTTCATCCGAAAAACCCTTACCGCGCAGAAACCCCCGAAGGTTGTCCCAACCGGGCGGCGCATATCCCAGCCCATATCGTGTAATCGTTTTGGTCGAGAGACTGCGTTTTCCCATCAGGTATTCCCGACCGGGAGCACCAGCCTCGGATTTCAGCTGGTCATGGTAAAAATGTGCAGCAGCGCGGTTGATTTCAAAAATCAGCGGCTTGATTTTCAGTGACGGGTCATCCCTTGCCTCCTCAGGGAACGGGATACCGGCGCGTTCAGCCAGAAACCGGAGCGCGTCCATATACCCGAGGTTTTCAATCCGCATAATAAAGGAAATCACATCGCCGCCGGCGCCGCAACCGAAGCAATAAAACGACTCGGTATCATGGTAGACAAAAAAGGACGGTGTCTTTTCAGAATGAAACGGACACAGCCCCTTGCTCGTCCTGCCGGCGCGGCGGAGGGAAACATACCCGGACACGACGGATTCAATATCACAGCTCATTTTCAGCTGGTCAAGAAAACTTTGTGGAATTGCCATTATCAAGCCCCCTTCCCGACAAACGGCTATCCGGAAAAAATCCTCTATATAATAATACCCTTAAAATGCGAAAAACCCTCTTTTTTTCCGCAATTTTTTTATGAAAAGCAGGGGTTAAACGAAGAATTTACATTTTATCCACATTTATTTTTCAGTCAGGCCATATCACAGAACCGTTCTTCGACCAGTTCCGGAACGATCTGACCAGCGGAAAGTTCTCTCAGCGCGTCGGCGAAACCAGGCGCACGGTCAGCGCGAATCAGCAAATCGAGTACGACAGTATCACCGAAAACGCTGTCCAGCGTTTCGATTTTATACTGTGGCAGCAGATAGGACACCTTGCCATACATCGGGTACGGAACAGTCACCCGAAGGACATGGCAATTTGTCATATGCATTTTACCCGCGGCATCCAGTGCGATTCTTGCGCCGTGGCCGTAAGCCCTTGCGAGGCCGCTTGCACCCAGCAGAACGCCGCCGAAATACCTTGTCACGACGACGCACACACCGATTAAGCCTTCTTTCTGGATAACATCCAGCACCGGAACGCCGCCGGTACCTTGCGGTTCACCGTCATCGGAACAGCGCCTTGTCATCCCGTCGAGCAGGACATATGCAAAGACATTATGACGTGCATCGGGATGTTTTTTACGAACCGACTCAATGACAGCATTTGCGTCCTCGACGGTTTTAACAGGAGCGGCAAACCCAATAAAACGGGATTTTTTTTCGACAAACTCGTCCTCACCCACACCTCGGACGGTCAGATAATCCTGCGGCATATGACGCCTCCTTTGCAAAATAAAAGGCGGTACGCAAGGCCAGAGCCTCGGCATACCGCCAATCTTCACCATCCAAAGACGGACGGTGTACTCTTTTTACAGAGTGCCTTCCTATCAGGAAGCAGTTCTCAAGCGAGGAAATCCCGCGCACAAGAACTTATTTATCCAGACCGAAACGCTTTTTGAATCTGTCAACACGTCCGCCGGTATCGACCAGTTTCTGTCTGCCGGTATAGTACGGATGGCACTTGGAGCAGACATCAACGCTGATGCTTTCCTTGGTAGAACGGGTTTCCCAGACAGCACCGCAGGAGCACTTGATCACAGCGGGCTTATATTCAGGATGAATTCCCTCTTTCATGCTTTACACCTCTTTCAATAATACGCTCATACGTATATTCTTACAGTGTTATATCATAGCACACCGGCGCGAAAATTGCAAGCATTTTTTTAGAGAAAGCGAAAATTCTCCAATTGAACGAAAAACGGTCATTTTTGTGGAAACAATATTATGCTTTTGTCAAGCACAGTGCCTGTGCATAATCAATAATAATACGCAAAGAATAAAGAATAAACAAGTCTGCTGAAAGGAAACCCGATGTATGAACAAAAAAGCAAAGTGCTTTTCCCTGCTGCATATGACGGCAGTCTTCGTCATGGGCGGTCTGGGGTACGGTGCGATTGAGATATTATGGCGCGGTGCGACCCACTGGAGTATGCTGCTGACCGGTGGTATCTGCCTGCTGATACTGGAGCAGGTGGATGCCCGGCATTCTGAAGAATGGCTGGTACTGCGGTGCATCCGCGGTGCGATGGTCATAACGGTCGTGGAACTGGCGGTCGGGCTGGTAGTCAACCGGCTGCTGGGGCTGGCGGTATGGGACTATTCGGAGCAATGGGGCAATTTTGCCGGGCAGATCTGTCCGCTGTACACGATATACTGGTATTTTCTGTGTTATCCGGCGTACTGGCTGCTCGGACGGATGAAAAGAGGCGCGAACGTTTCAGTTTACACAAAAATTACCCCAATGTCTGCCCAAAGTTTCGCCGCCGGGATGGAAAAAGGGATTGCAAATAAACGGTAAAACGTGTATAATATGGTAAAACCAAGCTGTCAAGACACCTTTTCCGGCTGCTGAAAAACAGGATAGCGGTTCGGATATGGATGATATGGAAAGGACGAATCAACATGGATTGGAGCAACAACCGCAACCTGACGATGCTTGTCGACTTTTACGAGCTGACGATGGGCAACGGATATATTAAAGAAGGCGTTCAGGATAAACGTGCGGTATTTGATATGTTCTTCCGCAAGATACCCGATCAGGCGGGATTTGCGATTTTTGCCGGGCTGGAACAGCTGGTCGGATACCTGAAAAACCTGAAATTTTCCCAGGAAGACATCGACTATCTGCGCAGCAAGAACCTTTTCAGTGAAGAATTTCTGGACTACCTCAAGAACTTCCATTTCAGCTGCAACGTCTGGGCGATGAAGGAAGGCACCCCTATTTTCCCGAATGAACCGGTCGTCATCGTCGAAGGACCCGTCATTCAGGCGCAGCTGATTGAAACGATGGTACTGCTTTCCATCAACTTCCAGTCGCTGGTCACCACCAAAGCAAGCCGTATCTGCCGTGCTGCACAGGGACGTCCTGTCATGGAATTTGGTTCGCGTCGTGCACAGAGCTATGATGCAGCGGTACTGGGTGCAAGAGCTGCCTATATTGGCGGATGTTCGGGTACTGCCTGCGCGATTTCCGACCGTGAATATCAGATTCCGGCACTGGGCACGATTGCGCACAGCTGGGTACAGATGTTCCCGACCGAATACGACGCATTCAAGGCATATGCCGAGACTTATCCTGATAGCTGCACTCTGCTGGTTGACACCTACAACGTGCTGAAATCGGGTGTCCCGAATGCAATCAAGGTATTTGACGAGGTACTCGCACCGATGGGTTACCGTCCCAAGGGCATCCGTATCGACTCGGGTGATATCGCCTATCTGTCCAAGAAGGCGCGCAAGATGCTGGATGCTGCCGGATATCCCGACTGTACGATTGTTGCATCCAACTCGCTGGATGAATACCTGATTCGTGACCTGCTGCTTCAGGGTGCGAAGGTAGATTCGTTTGGTGTCGGCGAAAACCTGATTACCTCCAAGTCTGATCCGGTCTTTGGCGGCGTATACAAGCTGGTTGCGGTCGAGGACGAAAACGGCGTTCTCCAGCCGAGAATCAAGCTGTCTGAAACGGCTGAAAAAATTACAACGCCCAATAAGAAAATGGTATACCGTCTGTACAAGAAGGATGACCACGAAGCGGTCGCCGACTACATTGCCATGTATGATGAAAAGGTGCCGGACGAAGGCCCGATCACGCTGTTTGACCCGGTCAACACCTGGAAATCCAAGACTTTTACCGATGTGGATATCCGTCCGATGCTGGTTGAGGTATTCCGTGACGGCGAATGTGTCTATGAACTGCCGGGTATCGAGGAGATCAAGGCATATTGTCAGGATCAGATCGACCACCTCTGGGAAGAGGTCAAGCGTTTTGAGAACCCGCACCGGTACTATGTTGACCTGTCGGAGAAGCTGTGGTCTTCCAAGCACGAGCTCCTCAAATCCTTCCAAGGCTAAGCGGCGTGTCGCCGCGGACTTGTTCGCGATGATCGCTCCTGCTTCGCAATCCGCTCGATTGCGAAAGAAACAACTTGAGCGAACGCGGCACAGTGCCTGTGCTCCCTGTTTGCCAATGTGGTACCACGCTCATAGTGCTCAGCACTCAGCGGCTTCGACCACGCTTTCGCGATGTATCTTTGGCGTGTCGCCACGGACTTGATCGCGACGATCACTCCTGCTTGCAACCTGCGGATTGCTGCGATCCGCTCGATTGCAATAGTTTTTAGTAAACTTACGGGAAGCCGGGAAACCGGTTTCCCGTTTTTTACTGCCTGCAAGATGGGAATTTAACCGGCTGTCTGGAAATCAGGGAGAAAATATGCTATAATTTACTTGACTGATTGATAAAGAAAAACTACATGGTATGATGGCTCAAAGCGTCCGCAGGCAAATCCACCGGGAATCCGTTCCCCTGTTGCGGCAGGAGCTGGATTATTTTCGAGGGATATAATTATGATGGAGATCAACAAAACGATTGAACTGTTCCGGAGTATGCTCAATTTTCTGAGCGAGAGTTCGGACGATTATTTTTTCCTGTGGGATATACCGACCGGCCAGCTGCATCTGTCGGAAAAGATTGCGGAAAAATATGACCTGATGCAGATGGGCGAAAAAAGCTGTACCCTTGCCGACTGGAAGCGGATTGTCTATCCGCCCGATCTGCCGGCGCTTTCTGCCCAGCTGGAACAGATTCAGCGGGGTGAAACGCTTCTGCACGACATGGAGTACCGGCTTATCAACCGGAACGGCGAAATCGTCTGGATCAGCTGCCGCGGAAAGAGCAACCTCTCACCGGAAGGTGTTCCCAAGTGGATGATTGGCCGGATTTCCGACAGTGTCTTTAAGGGCAAACTTGACCAGCTGACCGGTGCATTTCTGATGGATACCCTGCACGCGGATATCGGCGAGATGCTGCGTACCAATGCAGACGGATATCTGCTGATGGTCGAGCTGGACAACCTCAAATCCATCAACTTTCACAGCGGCCGTCAGGCAGGTGACCAGCTGCTGAAAAAGGTCTGCCACGCGATGGAAGACCTGACAAATGGAATCCGGGTCTATCGTGTCAATGGAGACTGTTTCTGCGTCTGCCTGCCGGAGAACACGCCGCAGGAAGTGGAAAAGGTCTTCTGCCGACTTCAGGAGCGTCTGAAAGGACAGTGTACCCTGACAGGCGGGTGTGTCCCGTTTCGTCAGTATATCATTCCGGACGCCGAGACGCTCTACCAGTACGCGGAAAACTCGCTGGACAACGCCAAGGCACGCGGACGGAATACCCTGTGGTTTTTCTCAGCGGAAGATTACGAGAAGGATCTGGCGGCGCTGGAACTGCGTGAAGACCTGAAAAAGAGCGTACATGACGGGTTTACCGGCTTTTCGATGGTCTACCAGCCGCAGGTTGGCTGCGGACAGTACCAGCTGTACGGATGCGAAGCGCTGCTGCGTTACCATTCGCCCAACCGTGGAGACGTTTCACCGGGCGACTTTATCCCGGTACTGGAACAGACCGGCCTGATACGGGAAGTCGGGATATGGGTATTACGGGAAGCACTGCGTCAGTGCGGTATCTGGCGGCAGTATCTGCCTCAGCTGCATATGAGCGTCAACATGTCTTACAGCCAGCTGTGTGAGGAAGACATCACCGGCAAAGTACTGCACACCCTGCGTCAAAGCGGTCTGCCGGGCAGCGCACTGACCATCGAGGTTACCGAAAGTATGCAGCTGCACGATTACCCTTACCTCAACGATATTTTCCGGCAGTGGAAGCGGCTGGGCATTTCGATATCGGTCGACGACTTCGGCACCGGATACTCCAGTCTGGGACGGCTCAAGGAGATGGAGATTGACGAAATCAAGATTGACCGTTCTTTTGTCAGCAACATCCACAACAGCGCCTATAACTACCGGCTGCTGAGCAATATGCTGGAACTGGCACGGGTCAGTCATATCCGCGTCTGCTGTGAAGGTGTCGAGCAGCGGGAAGAACTGGAAGCGCTGGAAAAACTGCATCCCGACCTGATTCAGGGATTTCTGTTCGGCAAGCCCAGTCCGGCGGAAGAATTTACCAGAATATGGTTTGACAGCGATTCGGACGAATACCGTCTGCGCACCGCCAAAAACACGGAACTGTCTTCTATTCACCGTCCGGTATCGCTTTCCCCTGCCAACTACTGGCGGGAAGACCAGATTGTCCATGCGATTATCGAAGCGTCGGACGATATTGTCTATGTCAGCGACCTGTACAACTACGAGCTGTATTACCTCAATCCAGCCGGTCAAAAGCTGATGGGATGCAGCGATTTCAAGGGCAAAAAGTGTTATCAGGTCTTACAGGGACGCAGTGAACCGTGCAGTTTCTGCAACAACCAGATTCTGACCGCCGACCGTTTTTATGTCTGGGAGCGGGAGAACGAGTACTGCAAACGGCATTTTCTGCTCAAAGACAAGCTGATTCATTTTCAGGGACGTCAGGCGCGGATGGAGATTGCGCTGGATATTACCCGGAACGAGATTGTCAGCCGCGAGGTACAGGAGCGTCTGACCTTTGCCCGCAAGATTGTCGACTATACCCAGACGATTTCGGGCGATGAGGACTATGATACCACCATCCGGCGGATACTGGAAGCAGTCGGAGATTTTTATCAGGCTGACCGTTCCTATATCTTCCAGCCCGACCCGGCTGATCCCACCATCTGGAACAATACCTTTGAATGGTGCCGCAGCAGCGATGTTATCCCTCAGCAGCAAAACCTGATGGGCGTTTCTGAGAAGGTACTCCACCGGTGGCTGGAGCTGTTCCGACAGAAGGAATCGGTCATTATCTTCAACCCCGAGCTGATACGCAAAGTCAGTCCACAGGAGTATGAGATGCTCCATGCACAGGACATATCCCGGCTGATTGCGTCGCCGCTGTATCTGGGTGAGCAGCTGTTCGGGTTTATCGGGGTGGACAATCCGCGGTATTTTATCCATGATGATTCCCATATCCGGGTATTGTCCAGTTTTCTGCTGGGTGCTGTACGGCAGAAGCGAAATGATGAACGGGTCAGCGCACTGCTGCATTATGAATACGGAGATATTCTCAAAGAGATGGGCATCGGCCTGTGGGTTATCCGCAAAAATGACCGCAATATCGATGAGATGCTGGCAGATAATACGATGCTCCATGTCATGGGCGCAGAACACGATATTCCCAGCCCGGAAGAATGTTACCAGTTCTGGTACAGCCGGGTCAATGACGGGTATTATCATTATGTCAACCAGGCAGTGGAAGCGATGTATCGTACCGGTGAGATTGTCCAGCTGGAATACACCTGGAAGCACCCAACCGCCGGTGAAGTCGTGGTACGCTGCACCGGAAAACGGTTCACCGAACCGGACGGCAGAATCTCCATCCGGGGATACCACCGGATTATCAGCAATATTCAGCGTCCGCAGTTTTTGCCGGATATCCACCAGCGGGATGTATTTGAATTCAACGAACTGAGCCATTCCATCTTTTTCCATACTGCCCGGACGCTGATTTCCGGCCAGAAGCAGCACGAATCCGATTTTCCGGAAAGCTGGCTGCGGGAAGAGATTGTGCATCCGCATTTCCAGAAACGGTTTTCGGAGACATTCTCCCGGGTGCGTGTCAAGTCGGAAGTCAGCCTGCCGGAAATCCTGCTCAAATCCCGCAAAGGTACCTATGAATGGTTCAGGATGCTGCTGCGGCATCCCGGAACCGCTCAGCAGGATCTGGACACAGTCGTCGTCACCATCGAACCGGTCGGACGGGAGCGGACGCTGGAACTGGAAAACATGCGGCTGTCGCAGTTTTATCAGGCGATGCTGTCGGAATCGATTGGGTATGCCGAAGTCGATCTGGAAAGCGGCCAGCTCAAATCAGCCGGCGGCCTCTGGATGAGCTACCGGGAAAACTACCTGCAAACCAACCAGCATTTTATTGAGGTGCTCTCCGAAAAACTGCAATCGCTCATCAGTCCCGAAGAGCTTAAACTTTTCCGGAGCTGTCAGACGCCGGAAGGCTGGCAGCAGGTCATTCGTTCCGGAAAACCAATCCGTTTGTGCTATCGCCGCCCTATCCGGAACAAACTGAGCTGGGTAGAACTGGTGATGCACATCTTCCAGGAGGAGATTACCCAGAATGTTTACGGTCTGCTCTGCCTGCGGGATATCAACGCCCAGAAGCAGCGGGAAGATGAACAGCTTCGGGCTGCAAGCCGCGACCCATTGACCGGTATCTTCAACCGCACAGCCTTTGAACAGTCCGTCACCAATTTTGTCCGAAGCAGCGTCGAAACGCCCTGCGGTGTATTGATACTGATGGATATTGACAACTTCAAGAAGATCAATGACCAGATGGGACATCTGAAAGGTGACGAAGCGCTGCGGATTGTCTCGCATATCCTGCTGATGGTGTTCGGGAAAGAGAGCATCATCGGGCGGCTTGGCGGAGACGAATTTCTGGTATTCGTGTACAACTGCGATTATAACGGGCTGGTGGAGAAGTTTAACCTGCTGCTTGAGCAGCTCCAGACTTCCCAGACGCCTCCCCTTTCGTCCAGTATCGGCGCGACCTTTGTTTCACCCGAGAATTTCAGCTATATTCAGTCGCTCCGGGAAGCAGACACTGCCCTTTATCACAGCAAGCAAAACGGCAAAAACCAGTTCCGGTTTTACCGCAGTTTCCCGTCACACGGTGAACGCTGACGGTTCTGTCCAATATCCCAAATTCCAAGCCTGTATCGGAAACGGTACAGGCTTTTGCTTTTCCCTATCGGAAAAAGCAAAAGTCCTCTGCCGGTCAAAACGGCAGAGGACAGACCGATTTATTCCATTGATTCCGGGAAATTTTGCTGCACCATCTTTTGATATTCTCTTCCCCAATCGCCCAGCTGCTGGATAAGCGGAATCAATGTTTTTCCCATTTGACTCAGCTGATATTCCACACGGAGCGGCTGACCGGGATAGACCGTTCTGATGACGATCTGGTCCTGTTCCAGTGCACGGAGGTTTTCGGTCAGTACCCTTGAGCTGATGCCGGCGATACTCTTTTTGAGC
>DVLW01000215.1 GCA_018715285.1 Candidatus Faecivivens stercoripullorum
AGAAGGGTACCATAAACTGACCAGCCTTGGGATACCGGTCTGTATCCATATCATCAACGGCCTTCCCGGTGAAACAAAGGAAATGATGCTGGATACCGTCCGGGCAATCGCACAGCTGAAACCTGCCTGCGTCAAAATCCATCTGCTGCATATCCTCAAGGGTACCCGGATGGCAGAGGAATATCTGCGGGGAGATTTTGAGACGATGGAGCTTTCCGACTACTGCGAAACGGTCTGTGACCAGCTGGAACTGCTTCCGCCGGATACGGTCATCCAGCGGGTAACCGGCGACGGAATGCCGGATGAACTGATCGCGCCGATGTGGAGCCGGAAAAAGTTTGTCGTCATGAATACCATCGACCAGGAACTCTTTCGGAGAAACTCCTGGCAGGGGAAAAAATATTCCGGGTAATCAATGCCCTGAACCGGAGACCGGGTCACTTTTACGGCAAACGGTATTTTCATTCACATTTTAGTGATACTTTTCAGTCTTTCTGTGATACAATTATATCAAAGTATTGTAACAGGAGTATTTTGCATTTGAAAACAGTTATTATTTATCCTCTGACCCCGCTCCAATCACTTCAAATCTACCCCATCCCAATGGGGATACAGAAAGGATGCAGCCACCATGCCGGATGAGAAAATCAATCTTTCCGATCCCAAACAGATGGAAACTGCCGCTGAACATAATGACAACCGGCGGTTTTACCGTCTGGCATCCCGGATGCTGGACATCCCGCCGATGGAACGGGTTTATAAGCTCCAGCGGGCAGTCTCTGACCTCAAGTCACCGCTGATGAGCCCGATTTATCATATGACCGATATGGAACTGGTCGCCAATGGACGCAAGGTCCGTGCAAGACTGTACCTTCCTCAGCAGGAAACGGGTGCACGGCTGATTCTGTTTTTCCATGGCGGCGGCTGGGTCACCGAATCGGTCGACAGCTATCACCATGTATGCCAGGCACTTGCTACCCAGCTGGGCAGCAAGGTGGTTTCGGTGGAATATTCCCTTGCACCGGAAAACCGGTTCCCGGTCGGTGCCGAGGACTGTTTTGCAGCCGCTGTCGGGATTTTCGAGCGGATCTACCAGATGGGACATCTGCCGGAAGATATCGTGCTGGTCGGCGATTCAGCCGGAGGAAACCTCGCGGCGGTCGTCTCGCTGATGGGACGTGACCGCGGTGTATTTCAGGTCAAAAGGCAGATTCTGCTCTACCCGGCTACCTATAACGACCACTCACCGGAGACCTCTCCGTTTGAATCTATCCGTGAAAACGGGCAGGATTATATTCTGACTTCCAAGCGGCTTTGTGAATACTGGGAACTTTACCTCTCGCCTGATGACTGGTATGACCCCTATGCAGCGCCGCTGCTGGAAAAAGACCTGACCGGTCAGCCGGATACCCTTATCATTACCGCCGAACATGACCCGCTGCGGGATGAAGGTGAAGCATACGGTAAGGCGCTGGCTGAGGCCGGAAACCGGGTAGTTATCAACCGGCTGGAAGGAGCAATCCACGGGTTTATCTCGCATGTCGGTTCGCCGGAATTTGAGTGTGCCTGCCAGCTGATGCGGGATTTCCTGAACGCCGGTGAAGGTGCCGAAGACCCTTACGACGATATCCGGGTGAGCAGCCGGGTCAGAATCGAAACCAGAGAGGAGGACGAAGATGAACTTGCAGGGAGATAATAAAAAGCGCGCCTGGTCCAGACTGGACAATGCCGCGAAAATCTTTCCGCCCAGCAATATGGGCACCAATACCTGTGTTTTTCGCTTCTCCTGCGAACTCACCGAAGAAATTGATCCTGCGCTGCTGCAGCAGGCTGTCGATAAAGCGGTACTCAAATTCCCGGCCTATCTGGTCATTATGAAGAGCGGCGCGTTCTGGTACTATTTTGAGCAGACCGATCTCCGTCCGCAGGTCGTCCCGGAATCAAGGACGGTGTGCGGTTCTCTGTACGAAAACGGCAGCCGTAATCTATTGTTTGAGGTCAGCTACTATAAGACCCGCATCAATCTGGAGATGTTCCATGCGCTGACCGACGGGACAGGCGCTGTCAGTTTTCTCAAGACGATTGTATACCATTATCTGCTGCTGGCGCATCCGGACGATTTCGGCGATACGCCGCCGGTACTGCCGGATGATGGTTCAGAAGCAGGAAGGCAGTCGGATTCCTTCCGCAAATACTATAAAAAAGTCCATACCCGGCGCAAAAAGAAAAATGAACCACGGGCGTTCAACGTCAAGGCGGAACATTCCGACCGTGACGGACTTCAGATTATCGAAGGCGTCGCGCCGGTACATGCGGTACTGGATGCCGCACACAGCTTTGGAACGACGATGACGGTTTTTCTGACGGCGGTGTTTATTGAGGCACTGCGCAGTGAAATGCCGACTTCGGCGATAAGACGGCCGGTGGTACTGGGCGTTCCGGTCAATCTGCGTACCTATTTTCCATCCGATACCGCCCGGAACTTTTTCGGGATGATCGATGTTTCCTATAATTTCAGCAAACGAAACGGAAAGTTCGGGGATATCGTGTCGGAAGTCGATAAGGGCTTTAAAGAAGAACTGACCCGTGAAAAGCTGGAAATCAGAATGAACAACCTCGCGGCACTGGAACATAACCTTGCTGTCCAGCTGGCTCCGCTGCCGCTGAAAAACTTCGTTCTCCGGATAGCGAAACTATTAAGCGACCGCGCCGAAACCGCAGTCATCTCCAACGTCGGACGCGCGGTGATGCCTAAAGAAATGATGCGGTATATCCGGCTGTTCAGTGCATTTGCAAGCACGCTGAAATTGCAGCTGACGCTTGTTTCCTGCGGAGATACCCTTTCGCTTGGGTTTACTTCTGCGTTTGCCAGCACTGAAATCCAGAAAAACTTCTTCCGCCGGCTGACCGAAGCAGGTATCCCGGTTGAAATCCGATGCAATGAGTATTATGCCGAGCCGGAAGAAAATGGTTCATCCGCTGCTCCGTCTGTAACAAAAGACCCGCCTGAAAAATCCCGGAAAGGAGATGCCAGCCATGCAGCAATGTAAAAACTGTGGAGTCAGTGTCAACGGAAACAAACGCTGCTGTCCGCTCTGTCAGGGTGAACTGGTCGGAAGTCCGGAGCCGCTGTTGGAAGCCTTTCCAAAACCGCCTGTCCCCAAGTATGACCGCGGTCTGCTGAGAAAGCTGCTGAATTTTACAGCGCTGGCTGCGCTCGCGATCTGTCTGGTGGTGGAATTTGCCTTTACAAGAGGTGAAGTCTGGATATTCTTTGCAATTGGCGGCATCCTCAGCGGATGGATTGCCATTTCGGCGGCAATCCGCTTCCGGTCAAGGATTTTCAAAAACCTGACTGTTCAGCTGCTTCTGGTTACCATCCTGTGCCTGATCTGGGACAGGTTTACCGGAAACCACGGATGGGCGGTCAATTATGTGCTCCCGATATGCTGTGAAGTCACGCTGGTGGCAGACTTTGTACTGGCAAGGATTCTCAAAGCAGAAGAACAGGAATACCTGATTCATCTGATCGTCGTGACTGCATACAGTCTGCTGCCGTTTATCTGCCTGATCTTCGACTGGGTGACGGTGCAGTTCCCGTCGGTCATCACTTCGGTTACGGCATTTCTGGTCATTGCCGGTCTGATTGTATTCAGAACCCGTGCTTTTATGGCCGAACTCTCGAGGAGAATGCACATTTAAACCAATACCTCACTACAGCCTGCTGCAAATAAATTGCGGCAGGCTGTTTTTTATTATTTTACTGAGCCTGAGAAAAGAACAGTTGTATCTGTATCAGAGAAAATCGCATTGGACTTGTTTTTTATAAAAACACATGTCTTCCGCAGAAAGAATTTTTATTTATATTTGATTTCTATTGACGGACACATTTTTCTTTGCTATAATGTCTTTGGCTTTAAGGAGAGAGTAAAAAGGCAGCCTGCCAACGATGCAAATCAGCTGCCATACTTTGCTCCATCCAAAGAATGATATTTATGAAAAGAGGTTTTTTCTGACATGAAAAAGCGCAGCGAGGAGCTTTTGAAAGATATGCTCCATGTAATCTCCGGTTCATTTATATATACGATGGGTGTCTATTGCTTTACTGCACCCAACCAGATCGCACCCGGCGGCGTGACCGGCCTGTCTACGATGATTAACGCACTGACAAATATCCCGATGGGTATTCTGACGTTTGCTTTGAATGCGCCGCTGCTGTTACTCGCCTTCTTCTTCGTCGGGAAAAAATTTGCCGGCAAAACACTGATTACCATCACAATTATGACCTTCTGTCTCGACGTGGTACTGGTTCATTTTCCGGTGTATCAGGGCGATATGATACTGGGAGCACTGTTCGGCGGCGGACTGATGGGTGCCGGACTGGGAATCGTGTTCATGCGGGACTTTACCACCGGCGGAAGTGATGTCGTCGCAAAAATGGTTCAGGTCAGACGGCCGGATTTCCAGATGGGACAGATTATCATGATGATCGATGTCTGCATCGTCGCGCTGTCCTGGTTTGTCTATGGCAGAATCGAGTCGGTACTGTACGCCGGTATTACCATCATGGTCTATACCAGAGTCGCTGATATGGTCCTCTACCGGAGAGGCAACGGAAAAGTCGTTTTCCTGATCTCCAAAAAAGGACATGAAATCGCACGCCGGGTTATCCTCGAATGCCATCGCGGCGTTACCATCCTTAACGGCCGCGGCGCGTATACCGGAATGCCCAATGATGTACTGGTCATCGCCATCCGCAGCCGGGACTACTACAAACTCAAAACCGTCGCGACTGAGGTTGACGACCGCGCATTTATCATCGCGTCTGACTGCGGCGAAATTCACGGCAATGGTTTCCGTCCGGGCGACCTGCCGGAAGTGGCAGCTGCCGACTGGAGCGGCGGCGCAACTGCCGAGCCATCAACTGCGGCTCAGCAGGCATAATACCAAAACCATATAAAACTACAAAAGCGCACCGGGAAAACTTCCCAGTGCGCTTTTATCATAGCCAATCTCAGTCTTTCAGGTAATCCTTAACCATCGCCTGAAGCAGTTCATCGCGGTCAATCCGGCGAATCAGGCTGCGGGCATTGTGATGGGTGGTGATATAGGTAGGGTCTTCGGAAAGGATATAGCCGACAATCTGGCTTACGGGATTATATCCCTTTTCCTTGAGCGCATTGTACACGGTCACGAGTGTCTCACGCATTTCCCGCTCTTTATCGTCATTTACCGAAAAGGTCATCGTCTTATCGTACATTTCTCTTCATCCTTCCTTGACGTACACTTCAGCCATCAATCAATATCAACGGCATTATATTTATATTATAGCGCATCCGGACGGAATATACAAGAGAAACAGCATCGAAAATCCGACATTTTTTTAAAATTCTCTCCGGTCAAAAACTTTCAGGGAAATCAGTACCGACACTATCACCACAATAACAGACAGCAAAACCGCCATCAGACTAATGCCATTCCATCCTCCAACCAGCAATCCGCTGTTTTCTTCTGTGATAGCGGAAAACGCGCCGACAAAACCGAAGGCCAGCGCAATAACCAGGATACTGAGCAGCCTTGCCTTTTCCATCCCGAACCAGAACGACAGCGGCAGTGCAACCGACAGCATTATCAGCGTCCCGGCCATCAATACCGGGAGAATGGAAAGAAGGTTATTCTCCATTTCAATTAAACCCAGCTTCTGCCCGATCACCGACAAAATTCCCAGCGTCATAGAACAGATCACTGTTCCGGCAATTGCGAGCAGATATTTGGACAATACATATTCTTTCCGGCTGTATCCGGTCGTCAGGACAAACCGGTTCCAGCCGTCCCGTTCGTCCATTGAAATGGAAGTATACGCCAGCATGCCGCCGAGTACTACCGTCAATGTACCGAGAAAACTGAACGCACCAAACATATAGGCTGCCTGATACCCAAATATCATCACCAGCAAAATCTTGTTGCACCGTACAACCGACCGGACATCCCCGCGAAACAGTGCCCATACCTTTGTCATAATGACTCTCCTTTCCCAAAACGGAGCAGAAATACCATCAGTTCTTCGAGCGTTGCCGGACGTGCTTCCGGGCAATACTCCCGCAGTACCAGTGCTTCACAGACCGAAGCCGTTTCCCGGACTGCCTTTACCGCACTTCCAAGTGATTCCAGACGGGACTTGCTGCCGCTGAAGATACCGTATTCTTCCTTCATTTTATCCTTTTCATCCGACAGGAGGATTTTTCCCTCATGGATAAACGAAATGTAATCGCAGATCTTTTCCAGATCGGACAGGATATGCGACGAAATCAGAATCGAATGGCTGCCGTCCTGAATAAACTCGTAAAAGATATCCAGTATCTCATCCCGCATAACCGGGTCAAGTCCGCCGGTCGGCTCATCCAGAATGAGCAGCCGCGGATGATGTGCGAGCGCCACTGCAACCGACAGCTTCATCTTCATACCGCGCGAATACTTGCCAAACCGTGTTTTTTCCGGCAGTGCAAACTCCCGGCAGTACCGTGCATACAGTTCTGCATCCCAGTCAGCAAAGCCCGGTGCGACCAGCGTTCCAATTTCAGCAGCAGTCAGCGAAGACGGGAACCCCGGGATATCCAGCACAATTCCCACATCTTCCCGAACCTTCTCCCAGTCGGATTCCCCGAGCAGGACACATTCTCCGCTATCCGGGTGTTTCAGCCCGGTTAAGAGACTGATGAGCGTCGATTTTCCGGCACCGTTTTCACCGATCAGCCCCATCACACACCCTTCCGGCAGTGTCATGTCAATCGGCCCTAAAGTAAAATTCCCCAGCTTTTTGGAAAGCTCCCGTACTCTGATTGCATCCGGCATACCCGTCATCCTTTCTGTTCATCTGTTTCAGCCAGCAGCCGCAGCATCTCAATAATCTGTTCAAGGCCAATCCCTGACTGTCCGGCAATTTCCATTGCTTCACCAAGCAGCTGCTCAATCCGGCGCAGGTTTTCTTCCCGTACCAGTTCTGCCGACCGCCGTCCGACAAAGCTGCCGCGCCCGGCAACCGTCTGAATATATCCTTCCCGCTCCAGTTCATCATAAGCGCGCCGGGTCGTAATGACGCTGATACGCAGATCTTTTGCCAGTGCGCGGATAGACGGCAGCATCTCGCCTTCTTTGAGCTGTCCCGAAAGAATCTGCGCGCGTACCTGCTGGATAATCTGCTCATAAATCGGCAGCGGAGAAGTATTTTCGATAATGATGGTCAAGTTGGCACCATCTCCTTCTGTGCAATCTCGTGTATATCTGTACATATCCAGTATATACAGCTGAGCACAGTTTGTCAAGGGATTTGCAAAAATTTTTTCCGGACAACGGCAAGCGGCCGGCAGATATAAACCTGCCGGCCGCTTCAGCCTTTTCTCCCCAAAATGGCGCTTCGCCTATCTTTTCCCTTAAGCGGGATTGAAAATTTGGTTTGCTGAGCATTCTGAGCGTGGAACCACTCTGGCAAACCGGTGCAGCGGTACGCTGCCTTATTTAAAAATCAGTTCTCTCACAGCTTCAACGTTCTCTTCCGGAATCAGATAACTATGGTTATTGATCCACAAAATACTCAGCGGTTCTTCTGAATAACCGACAACCTTTACCTGACTGAGAAGCTCTTCTATTTCAGCTATCGTAAAGTCACGCTGACAAATCGGTACCTCTTCACCGCTGTTCAATGTCAGCATTCCCTGTTCTTCGGCTGTTCTATGCGGATTGGCTTCTCCCGATGCTGCGTAAAGCTCATCTCTTACGTCCCACACATCATCTTTATCATCATACGATCTGCTGACAACTCCAATAGCCTGATCAGAAAAATGGAAAACACCAGCGTCTCCATTATCTGCCGCAGCAGTATAATCCTCTGGCATAACAACTGCCGCTTCCATATTGAAAATCTCATTTTGCGGAACGGAATTACTAATTTTCCCAGTATCCGGGTCATAGTACCCCGTCTGTTCCAGCTGATCAAGGGTATTCAGATCGCTCTGGTAAATATACAGCTCATATGTGCTATAAGAACTGTTGTCAACATAGAACGATACCTTCCCGACCGGCTGTTCCTGAGGATTAACTTTCCATCCTTCCGGACGGCGGCGGAAATCCTCAGACAGTGCAGCCATAAATTCTTTCATGGTCTGCTCATTTACTGAAATAGAC
>DVLW01000216.1 GCA_018715285.1 Candidatus Faecivivens stercoripullorum
CAAAAATAGATTTTCCGACCAGTTCGTCATATCCGCGCACATCATAATAATGGTGGCGCGCTTCTTTGTTCAGATACCGGATAATATGATCGGTATCTACAAAGACAATTCTATAAGGGATGCTGTCCAGAATTGCTTCAAACATCTCTTCACGGTTCATGTTTATACCTCTTTCCTGCTCAAGATCTCAGAAACTAAAATCAATACTGTCTGCCCCAGTAAACCAGCTTGTGCGCAGGTTTGCCGCAGCATACGCAGACATCCGAAACAGGCTCTTCACCGAACGGGATGCAGCGGGACTTGATACCGGTCTCATCCTTGATCTTATCCTCGCAGGCCTCATCTCCGCACCACATTGCGCGGATAAAGCCGGATTTTTCCTCAGCAATCTTCTTAAACTCATCCCAGTTATGAGCATCCCAGGTACGGTTCTGACGGTTTTCCAGAGCTTTCTGATACAGACCGTCGTGTACAGCTTTCAGCGCTGCCGGAACCGCAGTTTCCAGCTCATCCAGAGATACGACAATCTTTTCGCGGGTATCGCGGCGGACCAGTACGCACTGATTCTGTTCGATATCCTTCGGGCCGATCTCCAGACGGAGCGGAACACCCTTCATCTCGTATTCCGAGAACTTCCATCCGGGCGAGTTATCCGAGTCGTCCAGTTTGACCCTTGCAACCTTTTTCAGTCTTTCCAGCAGCTCGCCGGCCTTGTCCAGAACGCCGGGCTTATGCTGGGCAATCGGGATGATGATAACCTGGATAGGCGCGATGGCGGGCGGCAGTACAAGGCCGTTATCGTCGCCATGGGTCATGATGATACCACCGATCAGACGGGTGGAAACACCCCAGGAAGTCTGGTGCGGGTAAGCAAGGCGGTTGTCACGGCCGGTGAACTGAATATTGAAAGCACGGGCAAAACCGTCGCCAAAATAATGGCTGGTGCCCGACTGGAGAGCAACGCCGTTGTGCATCATTGCTTCGATGGTGTAAGTTGCTTCTGCACCGGCGAATTTTTCCTTAGGTGTCTTTTCACCTTTCAGAACCGGAATAGCAAGCGAATCTTCGCAGAAATCAGCGTAGATGTTGAGCATCTGCAAGGTTTCTGCCTGAGCGTCCTCTGCCGTTTCATGCATGGTATGGCCTTCCTGCCAGAGGAATTCGGAGGTTCTCAGGAAAGGACGGGTTGTTTTTTCCCAGCGCATGACCGAGCACCACTGGTTGTACAGCATCGGCAGGTCACGGTAGGAATGGATGACATGGGAAAAATGCTCGCAGAACAGCGTCTCAGAGGTCGGACGGACGCACAGCCGTTCGGTCAGGGTATCCTGGCCGCCGACAGTAACCCATGCGCATTCAGGCGCAAAGCCTTCGACATGATCTTTTTCCTTTTGCAGAAGGCTTTCAGGAATCAGCATCGGCATATATACATTTTCATGACCGGTCGCTTTGAAGCGAGCGTCAAGGATTTTCTGAATGTTTTCCCAGATTGCATAACCGTAAGGACGGAATACGATACAGCCGCGTACGCTGGAATATTCGCACAGTTCGGCCTTTACGACAACGTCGGTATACCATTTGGCAAAATCGGTGTCCATCGAGGTGATGGCTTCCACCATTTTTTTCTGTTGTGCCACAGGTGATCTTCCTTTCTCTTATTACATTCGCGCCATACAGGCGCATCACGCAGATAATCTGATTATATCAGTTTTGCCGGCTGTTTGCAAGCAAAACCGGAAGGATACGGTTCATTTTCCCGGCTGCTGCGGTTCGGGATAGATTTCCGTCCGGTTATTTTCTTCCATAAACCGGAAATACTCTTCGCGGGTCAGTTCAGGGGTAAATTCGGCCACCGTCTTTTTTGCAGCGGCAGCGCCGTCTTTTAAAAGCCGGTAGGCAGTCAAAGCGAATATTTTTGCCGTTTCCACATACGCCAGCTGTTCATCGGTAACCCGGACGTTGGAGTTATGCAGCTCACCGGTATAGCCGCCGGTGTTGAACTGGTAGAGCGGCATGATGGACGAAACTTCGCCGAAATCGGTCGAACCGCCTGAGTGGAAATCACGGTTATGGAAACTGACCGGATAATCCCGTCCACGTGTTTTTTCCTCGGCTGACAAATCCTGCAGTACACCGGTCAGCAGGCTGGGATCATCCAGTGGAACAGTCGGTAAATATCCCGGAACGGTGACAATCTCTGCTGTACATCCAAGTCCGATTGCTCCGGCACGGATACACCGGTCGTATTTACGGCTGGCATCCTGCATTGCCCGGATATTTTTGGCGCGTACAGAACTTTCGACACAGGTTTCTTCGGCAATAACATTGATAGCAGTACCGGCTCTGGGCATAAAGCTGTGAATCCGGACTGAATCTTCATCCCGGAAAGTTTCCCGTTGCAGGTCGATTGCATGGAGTGCCAGCATCGCGGCATTGAGTGCATCAACGCCGGTATGAGGAGAACCGGCTGCATGAGCGGATTTGCCGCGGAAGGTGACGACTTTATTGACAAAGCCGTTGGTGGTCCCGTTTGCCAGCAGATAACCGGGAATATTTGGGGTAATATGGTGCCCGACTGCGATGTCGATATCGTCAAAAGCGCCGATGCGGATCAGTTCGCTTTTTCCGCCGCAATAACGGATGGTTCCATTCTGAATCAGGCCAACTTTAAATTCAGTGTCGACAAATTCCTCTGCCGGTGCCGCCATAAATGCGACGTTCCCATCAAGCGCCTGTACAATTTCCGGGTCGGTCAGGGCAATTGCTGCTCCAAGCAGACCGGCAATCTGTGCGTTATGTCCGCAGCAGTGAGAAGCGCCGGTTTCCGGGTTGACATCCGGGTGCGCCGGAATGGGAAGCGCGTCCAGTTCGCCAATCAATGCGACAACCGGACCGTTGCCCTGCGGCTTAAGATACCCTTTAACACCGGTCACAGCCAGTCCGGTCTGTGGTTCTATCCCCAGCTGACGCAGTTTATCCGCCACGATTTGGGCGGTCCGGTATTCTTTGTACCCCATTTCCGCATGGGTAAAGATGTCCCGTCCGGCTGCAATGATTTCTTCCCGATGCTGTTCAATACAGTCGATGATTTTCTGTTCCAGTCTGTCCATCCCGGCACCTCCGTTTTATTTTGTATGGTTTTATTTTAGTCAACACAAGTCATAATGTTGAGGATTTCCTGGTCGGTTTCCCGCATACCATCATGCCCCAGCCGTCCGATATTGCGGATGGTGTTTTCAACACCGCGGGAAATAATGCCGTCGCCGCCATAAAACTGCTGTCCCATCTGGTACATCTCATGGCCCATGAGACCTGCATCCACCGCGATGGCAATTTTAGCTGCACAGGAAGCCTTCGCGCCGTCACAGACGATTCCAGACGTAATGGCCAGCGCATTGACGATGGTATGGGCAATCTCGGTAAACCGTCCACCCTTCAGCCATGCAATGCCTGCACCAGCCGATGCACCGGCGGATACCGCACCGCAGTAAGCGGACAAGCAGCCAATTCCCGATTTGATATGTACAGCCAGAAGATTGGATACCAGCAGTGCACGATACAGGGTATCCTGGTCGGCGTGCAGTTCGGCAGCATACTCAATTACCGGCAGAGAAGCGGTCATCCCCTGGTTACCTGAACCGGAGTTGATGACAACCGGCAGCTCACATCCATTCATACGAGCATCCGACCCGGCGGCTGCACGTGCTTTTGCCCGGGTTTTGACGTTATTTTCATTATTCTTGAGCAGAACCTTGCCGATATTGGCGCCATAGTCGCCTTTGAGTCCTTCATCGGCAATAGCGGTATTGTACTGAATCTGCCGGTCAAGGATTTCCCGTACATCCTCAATATCGGCAATTTCGGCAAACTCGCAGATTCCCTCTACAGTCAGACAGTCAGAGTTTGTTTCCTGCTGGCAGTTGGTGTTTTGACCGGCAGTTTCCTGTTTGAGAATGACGCCGTCTTTCTCCAGATAGACAATCCTGTCGTGGGCATCGGCAATCTGCGCAGCGGCAGCATGTCCATCCTCATCCCAAACCCGTACCGTGATACTCAGAAGTTTTCCATCCTGCGCCTGTTCGACCGAAAAATCGGCAGAATCCATCCACTGTGCAAATTCCTGCTGCTGCTCAGGTGTTACCTGCGAAAGGACTTCCAATCCGAGCTGTTCTTTTCCGGCAACAATACCGATACCGGCAGCGGCTTTCAGTCCTCTTGCACCTCCGGTATGAGGGACGATAACGCTTTTAACGTTCTTAATGATATTTCCACTGACGGTGAGTACTGTTTTTACAGGCATTTTGCCGAGTATCGAACGCGCCATTGCTGCGCAGTATGCTACTGCAATCGGCTCGGTGCAGCCCATGGCTGGTATCAGTTCCTTTTTCAGTATATCAATATATTGACGATAAGTCGCGTCCTGTCTGTCCATTTTACTGTCTCCTTTTGGATGTTTGCCGCAGCAGGCGGCTATGCTGATATTATGACATTTTTCGATGGGAAATGCAAGCGGTTTATTCATCTGACAAAAGAAAAAACCGGGGCAATATGTCTGCTGGTGCAGACACATTGTCCCGGAATATAATCAAGCAGATGTTTATTTTCAAGCCTGGCTTTTTTCCAGTCCAATGATTGGACAGATAATCAGGTAAATGAATAAAGCAGGCAGTAAAACCAGCTTGCCGATTAACGGAAAGAAGGCGGCACAAACGACTGCACCGATACTGTAAGCTAATACCGCCAGTCCAAAAACTTTGAACCGGTGTAAAGCTGCTTTATCTTTGGTGCGTATCCATTCTACCATTCCCAGCGTTGACTGACGGATATTGTTGGAACAGAAGACAGTTGCCACCGCGAGTCCTTCGCAATGGTTAAAGGTATGATATTGCAGTGCTGCCAGTAAAAAAAGCGGAGCCAGATGCAGCAGAAAATGAATATCCGGCAGAGATATTGCGATCAGTGTCAGAAGCATTTCAACTGCAAGGCAGACTGTCTGCCATCTTTTTTTGCCCAGCTTGTCAGGCATAATCGCTGCCAGAACAATTCCCAAAACAAACATAACCAGTGTCACACCGCGCAGCAGCATATCTACAATATTGCCGCTTGCTACAGAGTTCCATAAATGCAGCAGGTTCCCGGTTTCACCACAGGCAAAAGTACCAAAGGCAACTACTCCGTAACAACCGCAGATTCCACCTGCAAGTGTCAAAGCG
>DVLW01000217.1 GCA_018715285.1 Candidatus Faecivivens stercoripullorum
CATTCTCAATTCTTGTAATAATATTTCACATTCATCAATTAAAGGCCCACGCATTTTACTTACTACAACTTCAATTATGCAGCCAAACACAGTTGACTATTATGATTATCGAGACGGTGACCCCAATATCAAAACGCCTCGGGTAGTGGATCGGGCAGGAATGAATGCAATCTATTCATAATAATAAAATAGTGAAAGGGATATAAAGATGAAGAAGATATTGGCAGGTTTCCTAATTATATTCTTTCTTTTCTTTACAGCACTTTGTATGCGAGAAGTTTTCATTTTATTTTTTGCACCGCACGGGCATTCAGTTGAATTGATTGACGAAGTGAACACCAACAGTGACTATGCAAAGTACCGTGCCGATATGCAGGAGCTTTCCGAACAGGCAGACCAACTGGCAGAGCTGCAACAATAACCTCTGCCGGATAAACACACACATGGGCTTTCCGGTGAATACTGGAAAGCCCGCTTTTTTATACCATGAGCGGGTTTTTGAAAATGCGGCAGCTTGAATGGCGGAGGCAAATCCTGTATAATGAGGGGTGAAGGACGCAGACACTGCGCAAGAAAGGGGTTATGCTATGCTGAAATTCATCACCGGCGCTGCCGGAACCGGAAAATCGACCCGACTGCGGGAAGAAGTTACCGCGCTTGCCCAGTCAGGAAAACCGGTCATCTGCCTGGTACCGGAACAGTATTCCTTTGAAACCGAGCGAATTTTATACCCGACCGGCGCTGAGGTCTACAGTATGGAACGTCTGGCAGATGCGGTATTCCGTGCCTGCGGAGGTCTGGCCGGAGAATATGCAGGTGAAGTTTTCCAGCTGCTGCTGATGCGCCAGCTGCTTGCCGACCTCAAGGGAACGCTGACCGCATTTGACAAAACCGCCGCGCGTCCGGATTTTGCATCCGAGATGCTCCGTACGCTCAAAGAACTCAAACGCGCAGGTCTTAAGCCATCCGACCTGACCGAAGCTGCGCACAATCTCCACCTGTCCGTCAAAGGCACACAGGATGCACAAAACAGCGCCGCTCCATCCGGACTGCTGGAAATGAAGCTCACTGACCTTTCGCTGATTTTAGAAGGGTACAACGCTGCCCTCTCCCGCTCCTATCTCGATCCGACCGAACGGCTGAGCCGCACCGCGGTCAAAATCCGGGAACACGGGTTCTTTTCCGGATACAGCGTATTTGTGGACGAATACAAGAGTTTTACCGCCGTGCAGATGGAAATCCTTTCGCTTGCGATTGCGCAGGCGGGCGATGTGACGGTGTCGCTCTGCATCGACCCGGAACGCAGCGGAAGCGGCATATTTGAAGGGCTGCTGTCGACCCGCCGTGCACTGAAATCGGCGGCTGCAAAAGCCGGTATGCCCGTCAGTGAAGAACACCTGACCGAGCCGAAGCGGTACAAAAGCCCGTCGATCGCTCATTTTGGCGAAGGATTATTTGCACCGGCGCCGTCGCAGTTCACAGCAAATCCGCGTGAAATCCGCTGTTTTAAACTGGACAATGAGTTTGACGAAGCGTCCTTTGCAGCGGCAGAGATCCGGCGGCTGGTACGGGAAGAAGGATACCGGTATGAAGATATCGCGGTACTGTCGCGGGATATGCAGTCGCGTGCACCGACACTGGAAGCAGCATTCGACCGGTATCAGGTACCGCTGTTTATTGATGGCGGACGGACGGTAGAAGCTATGCCGCTGACCCGGTTTGTCCGGCGGCTGCTGATGCTGATGCTGCGTCCGCTCGACCGTGAAGAAGGACTGATGCTGCTCAAATGCGGGATACTGGATGCACCGGGAGAATCTGACCCATCCGGTGATGAATCCCGGAGTGAAGCAGAGCGGACTGTCAACGAGGATATCTCGGCATTTGAACAGTATACCTATGTCTGGGATTTGACCGGATTTTCCCTGCGCAAGCCGTTTGAACGCAACCCGTCGGGATTTTCTGAGCGGGAGATGACCGACCGCGACCGGGAAAAACTGGCAGGAGCAGAGAGAATGCGAAAGCTGCTGGTTGGGGTATATGATGATTTCAAGGCTGCGTATGAAAAAGAAGGGATTGCAAGAGGTATCTACCGGCTGCTGGTGGATTACGGCGCGGATAAACGGTTACAGGCTGAATGCGACCGGCTGCTGGAGGAAGGATTGGAGCTGGACGCTGAAAATCTGCGGCTGAGCTGGGACAGTCTGATGGGATTTCTGGACGCCGCCGAAACACTGCGTAAAGTCCGGAGTGAAAACGGCGAAGAAATCGGGCTTTCGGGATTTCTGGAGCTGTTTTCAGCAGTATCGGCGGCAACTCCGCTGGTCACCCGTCCGCAGACACTCGACAGCGTGCTTGCAGGTGACCCGGCGATGGTGCGTGTCGGTGAAAAGAAATGCCTGCTGATTTTGGGATGCAATGAAGGAATATTCCCACGTCAGCCGGAATCGGAAGGAACACTGACTGCCGCCGACCGGGAAAAACTGGTACTCGCCGGGCTGCCGGTACAGGGACGGATGGAAGAAAAACTATGTGATGAACGTTTCGCAGCCTACAAGGCGGTCACAACACCATCCGAACAGCTGATTCTGACCTATGCGGCGGCAGATGTCGGCGGCGGTGAACTTTCTCCATCCGAGATTATCCTGTCCTTGCAGGCAGTCTTCCCGGAAATCAGTATCACTCTCGGCGGCAATATTGACCCGTACTTTTACTGTGACAGCCCATCGACCGCATTTTTACAGGCGGCGCGTCTGCCGGACGGAACCAAGCGGCGGACACTCGAAAAACTGCTGAATGAACGGGAAGGCTGGAGCGAACGTCTGCACAGGCTGGGTCAGAAAGCCAGCAAGGAAGAATTGCAGCTGCATTCGGCTGAACTGTCACGGGAGCTGTTTGCACCACTGAGCAAAACCGAGAGCGGCAACCCGCTGATGACCCTTTCGCCATCCCAGATTGAGCAGTATTACAGCTGTCCATTTGCCTATTTCTGCCGGTACGGGCTTGGGGTACGCAGTCCGGCAAAAGCGGAACTGAACCCACTGGCAAGAGGAAGTATTATCCATTTTCTGCTGCAAGGTGCGCTTTCCCGTGAAGACTTTGGAGAACTGGACGAGGAAGGCATCCGCAAACTCACCCTTTCGCTGCTTGCGGAATACCTCGATAAGGCACTTGGCGGCGAGGAAGAAAAGAGCGGAAAATTCCTCTACTATTTCTACCGGCTGAATGAAACGGTCACTGCCCTACTGACCGCATTGCAGCAGGAACTCAACCAGACAGAGTTTACCGTCTGCGGACTGGAAGAAGCGATTGCAGCCGGTGGAAAGATTCATCCGCTGACGGTGGAAACGGACGGGCTGACAATGCAGGTAACCGGCAAGGTCGACCGTATTGACCGCGCGGTACTGGACGGAGAAGAATATATCCGTGTCATCGACTATAAGACCGGCAACCGGAAATTCAAGCTAGAGGACGCTGAACGGGGCCTCAATTTGCAGATGCTGCTTTACCTGTTCGCGGCAGAAAAAGAAGGTGCGTTTGCCGGGAGCACACCGGCAGGGATTTTGTATATGCCAGCCGGTGCGAAATCCCCTGAGTTCGGACGGGATGAAGGCAGCAGCGAGAAAATACGCCAGCTCTACCGTATGAATGGACTGGTACTGGATGAAAGCCGGGTACTTCGGGCGATGGAACGGGACGGCACAGGCAGTTTTATTGTACCGCCGGGACGCAATAACACCGGACGTATCAGCCGTGAAGAACTGGAATCGCTTCGGATAAAGGCGGAAGATCTGGTTCGGGAAATGGGTGCCGGACTGATGGAAGGCAAAATTGCCCCAAAACCCCAAGGCTACGGCAGTACACTCCCCTGTACCTGGTGCGAATATAAAGTAGCGTGTGGAAGCCCGGTGTCCGGGCTTCCGCACGCGTGAAGAGTTCTGCTTTGGCAGAACGTTAAGTTGCTTCGCAGTTAAGTTTGCCTGCGGCAAGTGAAGTTGCTTGCGCAGTTTTGTGAACCGGCGCAGAGCCTGCGCTCCCTGTTTGCCGAGATTCGTTCACGCCTCCAGAGCTCAGCAACCCAACCTTGTTTCCACGCTCGGTGGATTAAGATTGCGCGCACACACTACCCGGTGATTCACGCGAGCGCAGAGCGAGTGCCAAAGTCACGCACAATGTGGGTACGATCATATCAAGAAAGTTTTACTCGATTTTTTTCAAAAAATCGCGGGGTCCACGGTTCGCAAGCGAACCAGACAGTTTTCCAGAGGAAAACTGTGCGGGCACAGTTTGCTTGCAAACTGTATGGTTCCCTTTGGGAACCATGAGCCCCTGGGAGCTACCGACACGCACTATCTAACGATTTGCTTTCGCCGTCACTGGCTCAGGAAGGGCATGGGAAAACCAAGCAAGGGGTGTCCCATGTGATGAGGTGGGTTCGATGCCCACCTCATCACCTTTGCGAGGTGTAAACTACCGATTATGCAGTCACTGGAACTACGTGGGCCGGCACGGCGCTGACAAATTTTCGACCAGTAACACCCGGGGACTGTCCGGTGGACAGTTCACGGCATCACATGCCTGCGACAGAATACTTTCGCTGCCTGTTTGCCGGGATTCGCTCATGGCAGCGTGTCTCCACGGACAAGATGCTCAGCAACCCAACCTTGCTTCTACGCTCGGAAGTTAAGGGATTATGCACTCCCTCTGCCCATCGGTTCAGCTAATTGACGGGCGCAGACAGGTATGGTACAATAAACGTAAAACACAAACCGATGAAAGGAAACGGAATATATATATGGAACAACTGCTTGAAACCGGAAAAATCGTGACGCTGCACGCGCTCAAAGGCGAAGTCAAAGTCGAACCGTGGTGTGATTCGCCTGAACTGCTGGCGGAGTTTGACGAGCTGTATCTGGACGGCCGGTGGGTTAAAGTCGAACGGGCACGGGTACAGAAACGGATGGTCATCATGAAACTGGAAGGCTACGACACGCCCGAAGAAGCCTCCAAACTGATCGGCAAAATCCTCTACCTCGACCGTGACCAGCTGGAACTGGACGAAGGTACCTACTTTATCGCCGACCTGATCGGGATGAAGGTTATCGACGCCGATGACCCGGAAAAAGTATATGGCACCCTTACCCAGGTGTCCGAAACCGGTGCAAATGATATTTACCATATCCTGTTTGCCGACGGAAAAACCCGGTATATTCCGGCAATTCCGCAGGTAGTCATCTCGACCGACGTTGAAAACAAGGTCATGACGATTCGTCCGCTGGAGGGACTGTTTGAAATATGATGCGGATTGATATTGCGACGCTGTTTCCCGAGATGTGCGAAGCGGTACTCTCGACCAGTATTATCGGCCGTGCACGCAAGGCCGGTAAGGTCGAAATCCACTGCCACAACATCCGCGACTACTCCCCTGACCCGAAGCATCACCGGGTGGACGATACACCATATGGCGGCGGTAAAGGAATGGTCATGCAGCCGGAACCGATCTACCGGTGCTATCTGGACATCATCCGCCAGAGCCAGTCGGTGCCGTATGTCATCTACATGTCACCGCAGGGACGGGTACTGACCGAAGGTCGTGCACTCGAACTGCGGGAATATCCGCACCTGCTGTTATTATGCGGACACTATGAAGGTGTCGACGAGCGGATTCTGGAGCGGATTGTGGACGAGGAAATCTCCATCGGCGACTATGTGCTGACCGGCGGCGAACTGGGCGCACTGGTACTGACCGATGCTGTGGTACGGCTGTGCGACGGCGTACTCGCGGCGGATATCTGCTTTGAGGAAGAAAGCCACATGAACGGCCTGCTGGAATATCCGCAGTATACCCGTCCGGAAGTCTGGGACGGAATGGAAGTCCCGGAAGTATTGCGGAGTGGTCATCATGCTAAAATTGAAGCATGGCGGCACCAACAGTCGTTGGACAGAACTGCTAAAAAGCGCCCGGACATGATGAAAAAATATAGAAAACAGAACCTAAAGTGATGACAAACAAGGCCTCTATGTGGAAAAACGGGGCAAAAAATATGTGCCAGATGCACAAACATGTGAATAATTTTTAGGCTCTGTTACAACGCCTGTACGAAATTTTATCAAAACATGAAGAAACTCGGCAAAATCCGTTGACCTTTTTCCAATCCGTGGTATAATAAATATAGTTTCACTTAGGGTTTCACATTCCCTGGTGGGAGAACGTACTCTAAAAGGAGCGGACGCCGTTCTGTTCCTGAGGGCAGAAAAGCTGGCGAATTTCGCGGTTTTGCCGGTTTAGCTGCAGGACAATTCTTGAAATGGGAGAGTTTGGTATGTATTTGAAAGATGTTACCGTCAAAAATCAGGTTGGTCTCCACGCACGTCCCGCCACTTTCTTTATCCAGAAGGCAAACGAATTCAAGTCTTCTGTCTGGGTTGAGAAGGAAGAGCGGAGAGTAAACGCCAAGTCTCTGCTGGGTGTACTGTCGCTGGGTATTGTCGGCGGCACCAACATCCGCATCATCGCTGACGGTGTTGACGAGCAGGCTGCTGTTGACAGCCTTGTCAAGCTGGTCGAATCTGCATTCGCCGAATAAGTGTATTGCACTTTCGGCGGTAACCGTACCGTGTAATTCAATTGGAAGGTATCGTTTATACGATACCTTCTTTTTTTATGCAATTTGCGGACTGATTAAAAAATAATTCGGCATTTTCTATACATCACAAGAATTTAATTTTATTTTGACTATTTTTACCTAAATATGCAAAATGTAATTTGTCAAAATGCTATTTTTAATTATTTTATGTCTAAATTGTTGACAATATTTCGAATGTTAATTATAATGTATGTAGTTTTCCCAATTATTATATATCTGGTTGACTGATATTGTGTTCCAGCCAGAGTAAGGAGAAATTAAAATGAAAAAGCAAAATGTTCGGCGCGTGCTTGCCGCCGGCATGGCATCCCTTGTGATGCTGCAGGCCGGACCGGCAGTTTCTGCATCAGCTGCATGGAACTGGGGAAATTGGAACAGTTGGGGGCAGAGTTCTTCTGCTGAAACAGCCGTTTCAACGCTGACGGATGCCGCAAGCGTACAGTTACAGAGCGGTACTGCCATTATTCCCGCAGGTGCAGACGCAGCAACTGTCAAGCAGGCTCTCTTTGAGGCTCTCGTCGTCAACAAAGAAGGCATTGACCCGATGTCGCTTAACTGGGAGTATTACTGCACAGGTAAAAATGGTCTTCTGACTAACGATGCCTGGGGCAGCATCAACGGATTTACAAGTGAAAAGAAGGTTGTATTTGTAACAACGACCTATACCCACCCTGCCCTTTCTGCTAATGCGGACGGCAACTACCAGGTGCGCATCGCCGGAACGACTACTGAAGTCACGCTGACCAAGGCAGAGAAGCTTTCCTCTTCCATCACGCTGAATGAGGGTGTCTCCATTGCGCTCCCCTACACGGCCGATGCGGCTGTCGATTATACTGTGCTGGAACAGGCAATCTTTGACAATGTTGTCGCTTCCACCACTCCCGAACTGACCGTAAACGATGTAACAATCGAATATTACGCGGAAAATGTCATCGCCGGTAATCCTGCCGGTACCCACGAATGGACACCTTTGGAAGGTGCAGAAATCAAAAATGCAATAGGTATTCCCCTTACTTACCCCGGCATGACCGCTGGTGACAATCAGCAGATTCGCATTTCCTATGCTGGAACTGACAGCTACTCCGGTACTTCTGTTGAAACTACTGTCAACATTACAGAACGTTCGGAAGCACCCTATCAGCTGAATGCAGAGCCTTATACCGTTGCCATTCCGGTGGACGAAAACATGAATAATGATTACGACGCATTGAGTGACGCGATTTTCCATGCAGTTGTAGCTTCTTCTGACGTCCTGACTGCTGACAACGTGACTGTTGAGTACTATTACAAAGGCATTACCGACCTTGATTCCAAATGGCTTCCGCTGGAAGGCAAGTCTGTTGTAGGCGGTATGGGTTATCCTGCCATTTCTGCCGGAGAACAGAAAATCCGCATTTCCTGGGCTGGCAGCCAGCAGTACGCTCCGACCACTATCGAAGCGACTGTCACCGTCACCAAACTTCCTCAGGCTCCCTATGAACTGAAGGAAACTCCCGACAGCGTCACCATTCCGGTGGACGAAAACATGAATAATGATTACGACGCATTGAGTGACGCAATCTTCAAAGCAGTCATCGCTTCTTCTGACGTCCTGACTGCTGATAACGTGACTGTTGAGTACTATTATAAAGGCATTACCGACCTTGATTCCACATGGCTTCCGCTGGAAGGCAAGTCTGTTGTAGGCGGTATGGGTTATCCTGCCATTTCTGCCGGTGAACAGAAAGTCCGCATTTCCTGGGCTGGCAGCCAGCAGTATGCTCCGACCACCATCGAAGCAACCATCACTGTTGCCGACCGTGAACAGGTAGTATTTACTCTGAACGATGAGCCCTACACTGTAGGCATGAAGTTTGCAGAAGGTGAAAGCTACGATTACGATGAGACAGCTGCGGCCATTTTTGAAGCGGTTGTCGCATCCACCTCACCGATTGAACTGACAGCGGATGATGTTACCATCGAATACAATACCGACAAAAATGGTGTCATCTCCAATTTCAAACCGCTGGAAGAATCCATTCTGGGCGGTCTTTGGGGATTTGACCTTGGAGAATGGCAGATCCGCATCTCCTGGGCAGGCAACCAGCAGTACCGCGGTAACTCGGTAATCGTCTGGGTCAATTTTGAAGACAGCCGTGCGAGCAGTACAGTTGCTCTGAACGAGGGTGTATCCTTCACCTACAATATGGACGCTTCGGTCATGAAACAGGCCATTTTTGACAATGTCATTGACTGGACCAACTCCGAGCTGCCTGCAAAAGAAACCCTGACTCCGGACGATTTCACCTATGAATACTATGGTGAAGAGATACTCTTTGAAGGCGGCATCGACTCCGGTATCAAATCCTGGGTACCGATTGAAGGCAAGAGCTACGATGTGGGCGACTTGAATCTGGGCAAATATCCCCAGATGGGCGCCGGTGAACAGCAGCTGCGTGTCAGCTTCAACGGCAATGCTGATTACCGTCCTTCCTCCGAAGCACAGGGCAATGTCACCGTCAACAAGGCAAAAGTAACCGTCAAGGTAAACAGCACCAACATCTATGTTGACGAAAAATTCCCAGCTGACTACATCACCACCGACCCGGCTGACGAATTTGACATTTATGTAGTTCACGCAGGTCTGACCAGCAGCGTCACCGCAGGTATCTACATCGAACTGCCCGATCGTTTCAGCAACAACGCATTTTTGAAAGTTCTTGACCCTGTTGTCGAACTTATCAGCGGCAAAACCTTTACCCAGATGCTGAATGAAGGCGTCACCGTCGGTGAACTGCGTGAGCTGTTCAGCACACAGGAACTTCTGGATATTCTGGACAAGCTGAACATCGATACCGGCACCTTTGGTGAGATTCTCAACGTCATCAACAAAATGCCTTCCATCATGGACAGCGTCAGAATCTCCTTTGGTGCACCCAGCCGTGCAGGCCTGTATACCTCGACCGTCATTACCGACAACCCCAACTATGAAACCGGTGTCGGCGTCGGCATGGTACTGGTCAAAATGCGGCTGACCGGCAACAAGCTGACCTGGAACCAGGAAATCTCCGGCGGCAAACTGACCGCAGCAGAGGCACAGAACTTTGACTTTGGCGCAACCCTGAGCCGTGACGGCGATGTCACCATCCCGCAGGACAACGTTCATTACCTCTATTCCGGATTCACCAGCAAGTGGCGTGTCTACTCCAGCACCACCACTCCTCCGACTGAACCGGGAAGCTATGTGGTAACAGTCTGCATCATCGGCGGCGATTATTACGCCAACCCGATTACCCGTACCTTTAAGATCACCAAATAACACGGACAATCTCTATTAGTAGATTAGCCGTTGTCCGATACCGTAAAGGACCTCCTGTCTCTCGATTTGAGATACAGGAGGTCTTTTTTTACAGCCTTGACAAACCGGATAGATAAATCCTATTATTTTACACAAAAAGGTTCATATTCCCTTGCACGGTGACAGGAAATATGCTACAATGAGTGCAATAATATCACAAAGTGACAAAATTGAAAGGACGGAGCGACATGACCCAACCGCAGCCATCCACCCCATCCCAACCGTTTCATCGACCGCACAAAGCATGGTTCATCCTGATCGGATGCATCCTGTTTCAGGGCGGAACGACCGGTATCCTCAACAACTGTCTCGGGGTATTTTACACCGCCATCTGCACCGACCTGGGGTTCAGGACGGGAGATATGTCGATGTACGCGACCATCCGGACGATTGTGATGGCGCTGACCATGCCGTTTACGATGAAACTGCTCAAACGGTACCCGCTCAAACTGGTACTCACGGTGGAAATGACTGGTGCGTCGCTGATGCTGGCGAGTATGGCGCTTTTCCATCATCTGGTATGGTGGTACATATCGGCGGCGGTGATGGGACTGTTTGCGAGTTCGCTTTTTTCGATTCCGGTCACGCTGATTATCAACAACTGGTTCAAAAAGCGCAACGGCTTTGCTGTCGGGCTGTCACTGGCGGCGTCCGGGCTTTTCGGTGCAGTCATGAACCCGGTGTGTTCTGAGCTGATTCTGCTGCTTGGATGGCGATGGGCGGTTGTAGCGTCTGCCGGAATCGCAATGGCGCTGGTTGTACCGGCGGTTATTCTGGTACTGCGGCTGCACCCGGAGGATGAAGGGCTGAAACCATACGGCGCAGAAGATACGCTGCCGGCCGAGCTGAAAAAGAATATGCCTGCCGGAACGGTCAGTTACCGCAAACCATGGCTGGTACTGGGACTGTGCATTATTGTATGCTCCTGTGCGCTGTGGACGTCGCAGTATTATTCCCACATGGCGCGGTATGCCCAGTCGGTCGGACATGACCTGAAAGTATCGGCGCTGGTGACCTCATGCGCGATGGTCGGCAATATTATCGGGAAAGTCGTATTGGGCGCGATTGCCGATAAATGGAACATCTGGCGGACGTCGCGTCTTGCGATGGGGATTGTCGGGACGGCATATATCCTGCTGGTTGCAGGCGGCGAAGAAATTAACCTGTATCTGATGTATTTTGCATCCGGGCTTTCAGGGGTATCAATGGCGGCGGCGACACTGATTCCCAATCTGCTTTCGCTGGACGTGTACAAGGCTTCCGGATATCAGGAAAAGTACGGGATTATCACAGCGGTCGGCACCTTTGTCAGTGCGATCGGGTTTGCGATTATCGGGTACAGCTTTGATTTTACCGGCAGCTATACCCTGAGCTTTATCATCAGCACCGGCACCGTTATCGTGTTTTTTATCGCCAGCTTTATCCTCTACCGGATTGTCCGCAGAGATCAGGACGGCGACGACGGAACCGAGACTGTACCTGTAAAACCTGTGCGGAGAATGGAAGCAGAACCCGCCTGATTTTCTATAGAATAAACGTTATCCCCTGTCGGACAAACCCGGCAGGGGATTTTTTCATCAGCCATATACAGCGGCATTAAAAATCAGAAACGACACAGCTTTCCCATTTTGTCCACAGGATTTCTATAACTGAAAAAGCAGCATTTTTCATTAAAATGATACTGTCCATCATTTGGATTTTGTGGTATACTTGGCATGACAAAGGCAATATCAACCGATTTTGCCTGTTATCAATCAGAAAGGATTCGGAGATTATGCAGATTCCAGACAATTATCTTGAAAAGTTATATGCCGGCTGGCTCGGCAAGATCATCGGCATTCGCGCCGGTGCGAATATCGAAGGCTGGACATATGAAAAAATCCGGGACACCTACGGCGAACTGGACGGGTACCCGGCAGACTTCATCAATTTTGCGGCGGACGATGACAGCAACGGCCCGTTTTTCTTTCTGCGCGGCCTGAAGGACAGCGAGGTCGATTACCAGCTGGTTCCGCAGAATGTAGCGGATGCACTGCTCAACTATGCGTCGTTTGAACACGGCTTTTTCTGGTGGGGCGGATACGGCGTCTCGACCGAACATACCGCATATCTGAACCTGCGCAGCGGCATTCCGGCACCTCAGAGTGGTTCGATTGCCCAGAACGGCGCGACGGTTGCCGAGCAGATCGGCGGTCAGATTTTCATCGACAGCTGGGGTCTGGTTGCACCCGGAAACCCTGAGCTGGCAGCCCAGTACGCAAAAGCCGCTGCAAGTGTCACCCACGATGGAAACGGGATTTATGGCGGCATCTTCATTGCCGTCGCGGTCAGCTGGGCATTTGTCGAAAACGATCTGGAACGGATTCTGGATAAGGCATCCTCCTTTATTCCTGCCGACTGCGAATACCTGCGGGTGGTGAATGCAATGCGTGGATTTCACCGTCAGCATCCGGACGACTGGCGCGCGGCATTTGCCTATCTCAAGGCGAACTTTGGTTATGACAAGTATCCGGGCAACTGCCACATTATCCCCAATGCAGGCGTGGTCATCCTTGCATTGCTGTACGGAAACGGCGATTTTACCCGGACGATCAATATCTGCAATATGTGCGGATGGGACACCGACTGCAATGTCGCGAACGCTGGCTGCATCACCGGCGTTCGCAATGGACTTTGCGGTATCGACTATGACAAATGGAGAAAGCCGATCAATGACCTGCTGATCTTTTCCAGCGTTGTCGGTTCGCTGAACATTCTGGACATCCCATACTGTGCGAGCTACACGGCATCCCTTGCATACGGGATTGCAGGACAGCAGCCGGACGGTGCAGCTTGGAAGGATATTTTCAGCACCCGGATGGACAGCTGTCATTTTGAGTACCCAGGTTCGACCCATGCCATCCGAACCCGTACCGACGGCACTGTTACCATCGAAAACAGCGATGAACAGGCATACACCGGCGCACGTTCGCTGAAAATCTGCGGAACGGCAACCGGCACACCGACCGCCATCTACCGGCAGACCTACTACCAGCCGGAAGACTTTTCCGACAGCCGGTATGACCCGAGTTTCTCCCCTGTTTTATATCCCGGTCAGACCATCCGCGCCTCGGTTTTCTCCACCGAAGCGACCGGCACCGTTCAGATGTACGCAAAAGACCTCCATTCGGGCAAGCTGGTACTGGGCGAAAAGGTATCCATCCAGCCGGGACAGTGGATTACACCACAGCTTGCGATACCGGCGATGGACGGCGCACTGCTGGGTGAAGCCGGTCTGCTGGTCGAGTGCGAACAGGACTGGTGCATCTATCTGGACGATCTGGTCTTTGACGGAAAACCCAACTATTCGCTGGTTGCCAGTGCCGAACGGATGGAACGCTATACCTTTGCTCACATCCCGGTCAGCCAGTTTACGACGATGAAAGGCTTGCTGCGGATTGAAGACGACCGACTGATTCACCTTTCCTGTGCCGATTTCGGGGAAGCGTATACCGGCCGGTGGGACTGGAAGGACTATACAGCGGAATTTACGGTCATCCCGGTCAACGGGAAAAAATGGGGCGTCAATGTCCGGGTACAGGGCGCGATGCGGTCATATGCGGTAACGTTTGGCGATGGTACCCTTTCGCTGCGCAAAAATCAGAACGGGTACCGTACCCTTTGGGAAATCCCGTTTAACTGGCAGCCGGGCAGACGGTACGACATACGGGTACAGGCTGACGGAAACACGCTGACGGTATGGGCAGACGGCAATCTTATCCGCGCATATACCGACACCGATCATCCATTGCTGGAAGGTGCAGCCGGGATATCGGTCAGCCACGGCGGACACTGCTGCCTTGACACGATGCGTATCTCATAAAACCCAAAAAGAGCTTCAGAAAACCTCTTTAACAGGCTTTCTGAAGCTCTTTTCGCGGGCAGACAAAGCAGACCCAAAAAAGATAAACGAGCTGCTCATCCCATCGGCGGAAACCCACCGACAGGCTGAACTGCCCGTCATCTGGACGTTCTGACGGGTGCACTTTGCCGGCGGCGGACGATGCCGTATCCAACCATCCGACTGTCCGATCAGATTCTCAGCTTTCGGCTGCGGATGAAAGCGAAAGCCTGTTCCCCAACTTTAAACAGACCCCGATTCCACCTTTGGCGTACCGGAAGAAAACCCTCACATTCAGCCTGACGGCGGGCGTACACAGCCCACAGCCAAAACCCGAATCAACCCATCAAACCATGCAGCCCGTTTGGCGCACCCAAACGACGCGGGCCGAATCCATCTGACACAAGGCTCCTGCGGGAACCGCAGGAGATGTCCCTGTACAGGAATTGGGACGAAACGTGTTAAAAAGTGCTCCTTATCAGGCGTTCGGATATATTGTAACACGAAAAACGAATTTTGTAAAGGAAAAAGAACAGTTTTTTGTATTTTCATGCAAATCATTCACAAATCCCAGCGAAAGTGTAACAGAAGAGAAAAAAACTTTTTACCTTTTGCACAATCGAATCTCCATAAATTCCACCAAAACTGTACAATCAGGGAATTCTCTCTCCAACCGCCGCCTGACAGCACAAAATCCACCGCAAAAGTTGCCAAAGAGACAAATTCGTGGTATCATACACCTTGGATAAACCGCACAAATACATGAAAAATCCTGCCGGGGCTGCCCGATTTGAAACCATCCCTTTACTCTGCTAAAATAGTAACCACAGAGAAACGGAACCTCACGGCAAGATATAAAAGGAGAAAGATTATGCTGCAAAGACCGCCGCGGGTTGCCGCGATTCATGACCTGTCCGGCTTCGGCCGGTGTTCGCTGACGGTGATACTGCCGGTACTGTCGGTAATGAAGGTGCAGGTGTGCCCTGTTACGACCGCTGTTTTATCGACCCATACGGGTGGACTTGGGGACGTGGTTGTCAAGGACCTGACCGACATGCTTCAGCCGGCGCTCGGCCATTATAAACGGCTCGGGCTGGAATTTGAATGTATCTATACCGGCTGGCTGGGTTCGTCCGAACAGGTGGATATCTGCCTGGACTATTTCAAGAGCTATCCGGACGCACTCGCTGTTGTTGACCCGGTTCTCGGTGACCATGGCAAACCTTACCGCACCTCGACTTCCGAGCAGATTGCAAGGATGAGCGAGCTGGTTGCGGTAGCCGACGTGATTACCCCGAACCTGACCGAAGCGGCGCTGCTTTTGGGTGAAGAGTACCCTGCGGCACCTTTGCGCCAGCAGGAAGCAAGACGGCTTTTGTCCCGACTTGCCAGCCTCGGGCCGCGGTATGTAGTCATCACCGGCGTGGATATGGCGGACGATCATATCGCCAATATCGGCTATGACCGGGAAAAAGGTCAGTACTGGCGGGTAGACTGCAACTATGTTCCGGCATCCTATCCCGGAACAGGCGATATCTTTGCCAGCGTACTGGTCGGCGGACTGCTTGGAGGAGACAGCCTGCCGATGGCGATTGAACGGGCAACAAGGTTTCTGGAAATCGCGGTTCGGACGACTTTCAGCTATGGAAGCGACACACGGTATGGTGTCATGCTGGAATCCTGTCTGTCCTGGCTGACGACCCCGCAGACCTTTGAACGGTACCGGCTTCTCTGATATATTACAGGGCATAGCCCGAAAGGAGCTGCTCACCATGCAGGCAAATCATGTTGTTAAACGCAAAATCACCACTTACGATATCGTCGTCACCGCCCTTTTCGCGGCGATGTGTTATGTCGCAACCAACTTCCGCATCGAAATCCCGACACCGTTGGGAAAAACAATGATTCACTGCGGCAACGTATTTTGTCTGCTGTCCGCAATGCTGATGGGCGGCCTCAGAGGCGGTATTGCCAGTGCAACCGGCCTGGGATTGTTTGACCTGCTGGGCGGATGGGCTTCTTCTGCACCGTCTACGATTGTCATGCGGTTTGTAATGGGTCTGGTCGGCGGAAGCGTTTCTTCTGTCGGACACAAGAACGGCAAACGCACCCTCTGGCTGGTACTCGGCGCCATTTCCGGAATGGCAACTTACGTTGTCCTCTACCTCGGCTACAGCTTCCTGAAAGGTATCGTCCTCGGCAACGCTGTCGGCACGGTACTGGTTGACGTGGCTGCCAAGGCTTCGACTTCGATTCCGTCCGGATGTGTATCGATTGTCGTTGCGGTCGTGCTCTACCCGTTCTTCTACAAAGCTCTGTCCGCTGCCGGATACTTCCGCAAGACTGCTTAACAGGTTTTACTTATGATGCCAAACCCGGGCTTTCTGAATATGGAAAGTCCGGGTTATTTTGTGCGTGGATTTTAGCGGCGGCAATCATGCCGAAAACAGCCGTCAGATTTTGTTAAATATATGTATTGCATCCGGCTATATAATATGTTAAAATATTAAAGTAAAAAGATTTCATCAGGAGGAACCGGATATCATGAATCAGCTATCGGAAGACGGTACCCCGGTTTTTCCTGATACGCTGACCGATGCAGACAGTTTTCCCAACCTTGACGCGCTCCGTGCATTCGCTCAATAACCGAATAATCCTCCATTAGACCGAAATCCCCGGATTTTCCGCATTTGCAGAAAGCCCGGGGATTTCGCGTGCTGTCAGAATATCATTCATCCGGCTGGCACATTAAGGTAATCACCAGTTCGGTCAGTTTTACAAGGTCATCGAGCGTCGTATACTCAGCGGTCGAATGGCAGTTCCACATTGCCGACGATACGACGATTCCTTCGATACCATTCTGAGGCAGATGGTTGCAGTCGCTCATTCCGAAAGTACCGGTCAGCTTGCAGGCGAGTCCGACATCCTCACAGGCTTTGCGGTAACAGGAAACGATTTTCGCGTCTTCCGGCGTATTCAGCGCCTTGTAGCACCATTCATGCCGGGAAGTGATGCTGCCGCCCTGTTTTTTTGCAGCCTCATCGAAAACGCTGAGAATCTTGTCCAGTTCCTGCTGAATCCGTTCATCCTCATAGGAACGGATTTCCCCTTCCAGTTCGCAGCGTTCAGGGATAATATTGGTCATTCTGCCACCGTGAATTGTGCCGATATTAACAGTAGTAATAGGGTCGGTATGTCCGAATTTCAGTTTGGTCAGTGCGTCAGCGGCGATGGCAATTGCATGTACACCATCTTCCGGGTTAAATCCGGAATGAGCCGCTTTGCCGTGGACGGTCAGCCAGAAGTGAACGCTTCCGGGTGCTTTGAGTGCAGCAGCGCCCATATCTGCCGACAGGTCGAGCACATAGCCCATTTTCGCATCCGACTGCGCAAAATCAAACCGCCTTGTACCCTCGGAAAAATGCTCCTCAGCAGGTGAAAACATCAGTTCCAGCGAACGGTGCGGTGTACCGGTTTCTCGGAGCCATCTCACAGCCTCATAAATCGCGGTCAAACCACCTGCGTCATCCGCACCGAGGACGGTATCGCCAGCACTGGTAATCTTCCCATCCGGATGAAAAACCGCCTTTTTGCCGCAGGACGGCTCGACGGTATCCATATGCGCCGAAAAGAGCAGCGGTGCACCCGGTATCGTCCCGGGAACCTTCCCGAACAGGTTACCGGCATTGCCGTCAAACTGTACAGCACACCCATCTTCCGACAGGCTGATATCCAAGCCGGCATACTGAGCCTTGAGGTAATCAGCCATCTGACGCTCACGGTAACTCGGAGAATCGACCGCGACAAACTTTGCGAAAGTTTCCGCAATCCGTTCTTTATTCAGCTGCATGGTTTTTCTCCTTTCCAGCGAATTCTTCGGGTTCAAAAGACAGCGTCAGACTGTGGATACCGGTATGCAAACGGCGCATTTCGACACCAGCCGAGCGGAACATCCGTTTTGACGCAAGGGTAGCCGGAGAATCAGCGTATTTATCCGACAGATAGATAACCTCACGGATACCCGACTGAATGATAGCTTTTGCACACTCATTGCACGGGAAAAGTGCGACATACAGTCTTGCACCACGGAGAGAACGACCGCCGCTGTTTAAGATCGCGTTCAGCTCAGCGTGGACGACATATGGGTATTTGGTTTCCTCGCCTTCCCTTTCCCATGGGTAAACGTCATCCGAGCAACCGGCAGGAAGGCCATTATAACCGGTCGACAGAATAATATTATCGTCCGATACGATGCAGGCGCCAACCTGGGTATTCGGGTCTTTGCTGCGGCGAGCGGCCAGCAGCGCAACACCCATAAAATACTCATCCCAACTAATATAATCCATTCGTTTCATAAAAATCATCCTTTCTCCCGGTGGCACAGTGCCTGTGCTCCCTGTTTGCCGGGATTTGTGCACGCCTCTGGAACTCAGCAACCCAACTTTGCGTCCACGCTCGATAGTATAAGAACTATGCGCACACACTACCCATCTGTTCGACCGACGCGCAGAGCGTCGGGGTAATGTTTCGCACAATGTGGGTACGATTATGATATAAAAGTTTAGGTCAAGCCTTTTCAAAGGCTTGCGGGTCCAGGGCAGCGTCCTGGTCGCTCCATCGCAATGGAGCGAAATCTTTTTTCCCCAAAACTAGCTCAGCAAAGGGTAGCAAAATGCCCGCAGGTATTTTGCGTAGGGGACGCATAGCAAGGGCGTCCCCTATGGGAAAAGTCTGCTCGATGCGGGCTTTTCCCATCAACGAGCGAGCTTGTCTCTACCGATTACGCAGTCTGTGGAACTACGTGGGCCGGCACGGCGCTGACAAATTTTCGACCGCTGCCCCTCGTCGACTGTCCGGTGGACAGTCGTGCGACGGCGGAATGCTTCCGTTGCCAGTTTGCCGGGATTCGTTCACGCCTTTAATGCTCAGCACTCGACGGTTTCGACCACGCTCTGTATGCCCTCTCAGTCACTGCATAACGCCACCTGCTGACAACTGCTTCCCATATAATACACAAAAGCCCGGAAGACAGCCTGTATGACAGTCCTCCGGGCCGGATTCAACTATATTTCAGGACACGCACTGTCTTACTCGACAACAGCAGGCTCTTTTACTGCTTCATCAACCTGTTGTGATGTCTCATCCTGCTGTTCATCCTGTCCAACAGTCGGCTGCTCCGAATCATCCGCCACGGGAGACTGTTCATCCACCAAACCATCATCTGCCTGACCGACCGGCTGTTCAGCCACCGGTTCATCAACTGCCGCCACAGACACAGGCTGCTCGACGGGTTCCCCTACAGGCTGTTCAGCAGGTTCCGCCACAGCTGGCTGGAAATGACCATTATTTTCCGCGTTCTGATTTCCATCCGGCACGTCCTCGGGATGTTCCAGACGGATATCAGTTGCGACGAGTTTTCCATCCTTGAGTTTGCGCAGACGGAAGACAACTTCGAACTGATACTGGACGATATTCTGCCAGATCTCACAGTAATTTTTCAGTGTCGGGTCGGTGACAAACGCCAGCCGGAAATTATAGGCAGTGTCACCCTCAGTAATCTGACCGTTGGAATAAAACGGATAGTACCGGGTAATGATACCGTGATGCTCAACTTCCAGCGCGGGATCAGGTTTTTCACGGGGATGTTCAGGGTCTTTCAGACGGACATTGACCGCACAGCTTCCGCGGCTGTTGTAGCCGACGTCAAACAGCACAATATACTGACCGAGCGGATCTTCTTCCAGCATCTGAACCAGCGGTTCATCGGTAATATGATTGACGTGGAAGAACCAGTCGGTGTCCTCCGCACGGATAAACCCGATTTTCTGTTCCGGCTTAAAGGAGAAGATCGTACCAGTGATACCGGTTCGTGCCGGCGGCTGGTTTTCCCATCCGGGATTCTCAGAAATCTGTTCGGAATTAAAGGTAACCGGTGCGGAATCGGCCTCTTCCCCATCATCCTCACTTTCCATCTGTTCCAGCTGAGACGGGACAGGATCAGGGAAGCATCTCCGGAAAATCCGGAACATTTCGGCGCGGTTTTCAGCCAGCGAAAGGTCATTGCCCAAAATCGCCGGGTTCTTTCCGGCACAGGCCATCAGATACCCCAGGCATACACCGGTCAGCTGCGGATTGGCATCGCCCTCATTTTCCGCAAAGCTGCCGAATACCGACAAATCACCGGCCTTCTGTGCAAGGCGTAAGTACATTTCGACCACGCCGTCCACCTTTTTGCGTTCATACAGCAGATGGCAGGCACCATCTTCGGCCATCTTATCGTCAGCTTCCATCATCCATGCAGCATAGAAAGCAGCGGCGTACATCTCGATACCATACAGCATTTCCTCAGCTGTCTCGTAATCCTCCGCGAGCATGGCAGCTTCACCAACCAGCCTGCGCAGTACGATACTCTCCGGTGCTTTTTCCAGCAGCGAAAGTCCAGCCGAAACAATCTGGTCCATCGTCTCAAAATCATCCGTTGCCTCAGCTTCTGCCAGACTGTCAGCCAACGCTGCAATCAGCCGTTTCGACTCGATATTGGGCGACAATCGAACCTGTTCACGCAGGGATACCGGGTCAAATTCCCATTCGTAAGCCGCATCGCAAACCTCACGGTAAGCCGCCTCAATCGGAGAAAGATTTTCCTGAACCGGAGCCTGCGCACCCTGAGCCGAGACAACCTGCGGCGACAGATAATCCGCAATGATTCCCTCATAACTGACCGAGCGGACGGTATCATCGTCCATTTTCAGCCGGATACGGCGCTCACCGATTTCTACCAGCTGACCGCTCCAGCATAGCGCTCCATTCCCTAAAACGACGGTGACCTGCTGTCCGACCTGATAATCCGAAACAAAATCCGCGCGTGCTGCCATACTGATTACCTCCAAAAATAAAACTATATATTCTTAACCCGCATCAAAAATACGGATAAAACACTATATTCACCGTTCACCCCAAAATAGACGCCAAAAATGCACAGGGAGAGACACGCAATGCGGCCTCTCCCTGGAGTGTTTGTAATATGAAGAATAAGAGCAGATCTGAAAGCTGTGTTTCTGTCTGTTCAGGCGTCATAAAACGCCATCAAAAACTTTAGATAATCATTATTCAGTCGGCTGCTCTCACCGTCCAGTTGAAAACAACTGCACCCAGTAGATGTTGCCGTTTTTCTCATAGTACCCGACGCCCATCGAAGCATACCGGGTGTTCATAATATTACTCTTATGTGCCGGAGACTCCAGCCAGGCCTTGACGACCGCCGAAGCGGAGGTATAATTCACTGCCAGATTCTCACCGCAGCCGGTAGCCGGCAGTCCATATTCACTTAAAATCGTATACCATTCGCTGCCATCGGGGCGCTGATGGGAGATACCGCCCATCTGAGCCTGTTCCTTTGCCCTTGCCGCAGCGACTTCGCAAAGTGCATCAGACAAAACGAGATTGGAAAGACCTTCTTTGCGTCTTGCGAGGTTAATCTGAGAGAGGACCTCCTGAGCCATTGCATCGCTGTCGACGGTGGTCTGCTGTTCACTCTCAAGTGCACCCGAAGAAGAGAAGGTGTACTGTTTGCCGTCAATTGTCACGGTACCGGTCACCATACTGCCATCCTGAGAGAGGTAATATTTTGCACCGCCCACAGTCGCCCATCCGGTCACCATTTTACCGTCCTGGTCCATATAATACCATTTACTGCCGGTCTGAACCCAACCGGTTTTCATATCACCGCCGCCGCCGAGGAAATACCAGTTACCGCCGGAAAGAGCCCAGCCGGTTTTCATCACGCCGCCGCCGTTAAAAAGATACCACTTACCGTCGATTCGTTTCCAACCGGTCTGCATAGCGCCGGAAGCATTCATATAATACCATACGCCGTCGATTTTCTGCCAACCAGTCTGCATAATACCGGAAGCGTTAAAATAATACCATACGCCATCCAGTTTCTGCCAGCCGGTCAGGTTTTTCCCGCCGGAAGAATAGCTCCAGTTACCGGAATTATTAACCCAAGCAGCGGAGACAGGAGCGCAGATGGAAGTGGCGCAGAATGTAATTGTTGACACAGCCGCAAGGCATGCGGCCGCCTTCTGAATCCAAAACTTCATATTTAGCAGATGATCCTTTCAGTCAAACCGGAGACGGAGGGTAAAGACAAGCATCTTTTCAATAATAATACCATATCCCAGGCCCATCCGTCAACAACTTTTTCATATAATCATTTATAATCGTACGCTGAAAATTTTGCCGCAAGGCCACAACAGCATCATTCAGCAACTATAATACACGCAAAGTTTTGAAAAAGTTGCAGAAAAATAAAAATATTCTTTAAATTATGCCGGAAAAATAAGGAATCCGCCATCGAGTTTTTAGTACAAAAACAAATAGACCCTTCATGGAAACTCATGAAGGGTCATCTGGAGCTGTTAACCAGATTCGAACTGGTGACCTCGTCCTTACCAAGGACGTGCTCTACCGCCTGAGCCATAACAGCAACATGG